>CAZZWT010000061.1:0-795 GCA_964657775.1 uncultured Candidatus Methylacidiphilales bacterium
CCATAAACGAACGATTTTCCGGCAGCATGGGGTGTTTCTAGCAGAAGTAGGCGCGAGGCGACAGGGAGTTTTCGCCCCCGATCATTTGGCCAAAAAGAACCCGCGCTGCTTTTCGCTGATCGGCAGCTCCAGCCGCTCCATGACCTTGAGCAAATCTTCCCACACCTTGCGCTTCTCCGTGTTGCTTTGGTTGCGCAGGAGGTAGGAGGGATGATAGGTCGGCATCAGCGGCGTGCCGCGATACTCCAGGAATTTCCCGCGCAATTGGCCGATCAACCCGACGGGCCCTAGCAATCCCTCCACCGCCGTCGCGCCGAGGGCGACCATCGCGGTGGGCTTGATCACGTCGATCTGCGCGCGCAGGTACGGCACGCACGTGTCCATCTCCTGCTTCGTCGGCTTGCGATTGCCGGGCGCGCCGGCGGGCATGTCGGGCCGGCATTTCACGATGTTGGCGATGTAGACCTGCTCGCGCGTGAGGCCCATGGCGAGGATCATCTTGGTCAGCAACTGCCCCGCTTTGCCGACGAACGGCTCGCCCTGCAAATCCTCATCTTCACCCGGCGCTTCGCCGACGAACATCAGTTTCGCGTCCGGATTGCCGACGCCGAAGACGACCGTATGGCGGCGCGCGACGAGGTGCGGGCACTTCACGCAGACCGAGGCGCGCTCGGCCAGATGGGCGAGTTGCTCGGCCTTGGTCGAGCCGGAGATTTCGAGGGGCGGGGCCTCGGGTACAGGGGTAGCCGTCGACCTCCGGGTGACGGGCTCGGTTGTTATCGCAGAACGAGGCGT
>CAZZWT010000061.1:842-12354 GCA_964657775.1 uncultured Candidatus Methylacidiphilales bacterium
CCACGGCTACCTTCTGAGGTAGGCGCCGAAGTCGACCGACGGTCATAGACCGCCGCTACAGGTTGGGAAGGCTTCGCTCCCGCCAACTTCGCCAGGCCCTGCCGTGCGGCTAGCGACAACTTCACCTGCCGGACGCCTTCGCGCTCGTGCAGAAAATGCACGTAGCCGCGAAGTGCCTCCAGCGAATCGGTCATTTCCTCAGCAGGCCCTCGCCCGTGCACACCTTGGTTGTCCCCTTCGCGCCGCAACAATATTTGAACTTCTTGCCGCTGCCTTTCGGGCACATTTCGTTGCGATTCATCACCGGTCCGTCATGGCGAATCGGCAACTGCCGTTCCACCGGGGCAGGCGCTACCGGCGGGGCGACGTCGTCGGCCATTGGCGCCACCGGCGGCAACGCTTCCTGCGCCGGATCCGGCGTGCTCATCGTCGAGGGCGGCACATCGTGAATCAACTTCGTCGGCAGGTTGCGCAGGAACGATTCGAACGCCGTGATGCTCGCGCTGGTGCGGAACAGGTTCGTCGCGATCTCCACATTAATCCGACCCATCAGGTCCTCAAACATCGTGTAGGCGTCGCGCTTGTAATCGATCAGCGGGTCGCCGCGCTGCGCATGCGAGCGCAGGTTGATGCCCTGCCGCAACGCGTCCATCGCGTAGAGATGCTCCTGCCAAAGCCGGTCGATCGCGCCGAGCAGCGTGTAGCGCTCGAGCGATTGCAGCGCCTTCGGGTCCTCGAACTTGATCTTGATGTCGTAAGCCTCGCGCACCTTCTGCAGCGCAGCCGCCTGCACCGCTTCCGGCCCGGCGGCGAAATCGAAGTCCTTCATCTCCACGCCGAGCGGGAACGTCGTGTTCAGCCAGGTGACAAATGCCTCCGGATCAGCCTCGGGGCCTTGCAGCAGCACGTCCGCCTCGGTGGCGATCACTTCTGTGATGACCTCAAAAATCTCATCGCGCGGCGTCTCCGTCGAAAGGATGTCATTACGGCGCGCATAGATCACCGTGCGCTGCTGGTTCATCACATCGTCATATTGCAGCGTGTATTTGCGGGAGACGTAATTGCGTTCTTCCACGCGGCGCTGCGCCGACTCGACGCTCTTGTTCAGCCACGGATGCTGCAGTTCCTCATCATCCTTCATGCCCAGCTTCGTCATCAGCCCGCTCAGCTTGCGCGAGTCGCCGAAATTGCGCATCAGGTCATCCTCAAACGAGACGAAAAACTTGGAAACGCCCGGGTCGCCCTGACGCGCGCAACGGCCGCGCAACTGGCGATCGATGCGGCGCGATTCATGCCGCTCCGTGCCAATGACGAACAGGCCGCTGGTGTAATGCTCGCCCGCGGCTTCATCGATTTTCGTGTCCGGCCCGGCTGTCTCGATCACGCGCTGCTTAGCATCCGCAATATAGAGACCCTGGATCGTCTTCACGCCCGGCCCGAGTTTAATATCGGTACCGCGGCCCGCCATGTTCGTCGCAATCGTCACCGCGCCGCGCTGGCCTGCGCCCGCCACAATCTCCGCTTCCTGCTGCACGAATTTCGCGTTCAGCACGTTGTGGACAATCCCCTCACGCTTCAACATGCGCGACAGCAACTCGCTCGACTCGACCGAAATCGTGCCGACGAGAATCGGCTGGCCCTTCGCATGCGCCGCCTTGATCTCGCGCAGGATCGCGTTGTATTTCTCGCGCCGCGTTTTGTAGATAATGTCGTCGAGATCGACGCGCGCGATCGGCCGGTTCGTCGGGATGACGACCACGTCCAGCTTGTAGATGTCGTGAAATTCGTTCGCCTCGGTCTCCGCCGTGCCGGTCATGCCGGAGAGCTTCTGGTAAAGGCGGAAATAATTCTGGATCGTGATCGTGGCCAGCGTCTGCGTCTCGCGATCGATCTGCACGCCTTCCTTCGCTTCCACGGCCTGGTGCAAGCCGTCACTCCAACGCCGGCCTGGCATGGTGCGGCCCGTGTTCACATCGACGATGACAACCTTGTTATCGACCACGACGTAATCGACATCCTTCTGATACACGCAGTAGGCGCGCAGCAATTGCGTGATGTTGTGGATGCGCTCGCTCGCCTCGTCGTACTTCGCCTGCTCGTTCGCCTTCGCGCGCATCTTCTCTTCCTTCGAGTAATCGGGATTCGCGTCGATATCGTGGAAGCGCGTGATCAAATCCGGCAGCACGAACATATTGGGGTCCTGCGGATTCAGGAACGAACGCCCGCGCTCGCTCAAATCGGATTCGTTCGACTTCGGGTCGATGGTGAAATAGGCCTCCTCGCGCAACGCAAAGAGCTCCGTCTTGCGCGGGTCCTGGTAAAGCACCAGCTCCGCGTCGTCCATCGCGCGGCGATTTTCCGGCTCCTCGATCATCTTGAGGAGCTGCTTGTTCGTCGGCGTCGAATTCTTGATCTTGAAGAGCAGGCGGCCCGCTTCCTCAATGTTGCCTTCCTCAAATTGCTTGCGCGCGTCCGCCGCCCAGCGATTCGCCTCCAGGCTCTGCGCCTGCACCAGCCGCTCGATCGCGCCCTTGAACTTGTCGTACTGGTGCGAGCTTACCGTCGCCGGGCCGGCGATAATCAGCGGCGTGCGCGCCTCATCAATCAGGATGCTGTCGACTTCATCGACAATCGCGTAAATGTGTCCGCGCTGCACCTGGTCGGCGCGCGAAGTCGCCATGCCGTTGTCGCGCAGGTAATCGAAACCCATCTCGGAATTGGTGCCGTAAACGATGTCGCGATTGTACTGCTGGCGGCGGATATCCGGCGGCTGGCCGTTTTGGATACAACCGACGGTGAGATTGAGGAAGCGGTAGACCTCGCCCATCCACTCGCTATCGCGCGCGGCGAGGTAGTCATTCACCGTGACGACGTGCACGCCCTTACCGGTGAGCGCATTGAGATAGGCCGGCAGCGTCGCGACCAGCGTCTTGCCTTCGCCCGTCGCCATTTCCGCGATGCGGCCGGAATTAAGCACCATGCCGCCGATGAGCTGCGTATCGAACGGTATCATTTCCCAGACGACTTCCTGGCCACGGACAATGCTGGTGTGCTTGCGCGCGGTCATGCGGCGGCACGCGTTCTTGACCACGGCAAAAGCCTCGGGCAGCAGGTCGTTGACCGTCTCGCCCTTGCCGATGCGATCGCGGAACTGGGTGGTCTTGGCAATCAACTGTTCATCAAGCAGGCCTTGGTATTCCTTCTCCAGCTCGTTGATTTTCTGCACGACCGGCCACAGGCGTTTGACTTCGCGCTGATTTTTCGAGCCGAGTAATTTTTTAACGAACCAGTTAATCATAAAAGAGAGGACAGGGTGCTATCGGCTACGGAAATAAAGGGACGCTAACTGTATAGGAGCTATGCCCCCCTTGGCAAGTGGGGGTATTCAACCCGATAAGGTAGCGGCCGTCTGTGACCGCCGGTGGAAGTTGGCTCCCCCGGCGGGGAAAGACAGATTCGACCGGCGGCTAATCTCGCCAGTTAGTGGTCGATCCGTTCGGATTGAGAGCTGGCACAAGTATCGAAAAGCGGACGGCTATTTTTATCGTACTTCCGGCGCTTGGAGAGCCTCCCAATAAACTTTCATTTCTTTCCACGCCTTCTCCACGTTCGCCGCCTTTTGCTTAATTTCGTCGAGCCGAAATTCGGCCCCGTATCCGTGCCGGGCGAAGTGGCGAAAGCCCAGCAGATCTTTAATCACTGGAGCACAGGATGGTGGAATCAAGTTGGCAGTGATCGCTTGAAGAAGCAGGGCTTGGTGGTAGCGGTCGGTCTTAGCTGGAGCTGCGATGCCGGCGAGCTTGAGCTTCTTCTCGAGGCAACTTTCCAAGCCCGTGTAGAACTGAGATAAATACTGGGCGATGGCCGGTGCTTGATTAAACCCGGGTTCAGTGGTCGCGGTCAAAAGATCAGCAACCGTTTTGGAGATTCTCTCGATGTCGGATTTGATCCCTTCGTCCAAGGTCACAGGACCACTCCGGTCCTGAGGATTTCTTTTTTAAGGTACTCGGGAGCATGGCCTGCTGGCATTAAATCCAAGTCCAAGTCCACAAACTGAAGAAAGGTTTCTCCCGTGACCAAACATTCTCGTTCGTAAGGCAGTCCTTCAACGTAGATGTCGATATCAGAGTGCTTGGGTAGGAACGATTCTCCCGTGGCGGAACCAAAAAGCAAAACGCGGGTGGCACCGTGGACCTTTTTGAGGTATGCGGCAACTTCCCGGGCTGAGGCTAGTGCAATTTCTCGCGTCATGCTAAGAGTAAGGTAGCAAAATTTGAGGCGAAGACCAACCTCTAACGATGAAACCCGTATCCGCGTTGCGAAGCGTCGTTACCTCATCCCCGAAATCGCCTGGGTATAATCAGCCGTGAGGTGCAGCATGGTCGTCTGGTGAAGATCGCGCGACGAGGCGCCGACTTCGATTTCGTAGTCGCCCGCGTCGGCTTTCCATTGCTTGCCGGGGACGTCGCAGTAGGCCAGCGCGCGCAAGGGGAGATCGAAGTGGACCGTCTTGGTCTCGCCAGGCGCGAGGGCGATTTTGGAGAAGCCTTTCAGTTCGCGCGGGGCCTTTTCGATTTTTGGCGCGGGGTCGTGGACGTAAAGCTCGGCCACTTCCTCGCCCGCGCGCGTGCCGGTGTTGGTGAGGTCGACCGTTGCGGTAATTCGGTCCGCCGGGCCGATCGTGGGCTTGCCGAGCCCGGGTAGGAGCGAAATAAAATTGGCAGTGCCCGCTGCTTACTTTCGCCGGCCTTGCGCCCAGGGGGCTGCAGGCACCGCGGTTAAAGACCATTTGCAGTCCCGCTTCCAGCCAACGCTACGCCGCAACCTTCACGATTCGGCGTTATCGTTCTGGTGCCGCATTCCACGCCGCGGCAGGAGCAGCAAGTCCGCCGCTTCCTCGGCATCCCGGAGAAGCGCCTTGCGCGGCGTGCCTATCAGCGCACGCATGGTAAGGCCACGGGCAAAATCAATGAGCTGGCTGGCGCGGACGGCCACAGGAAAGTCCGACGGGATTTCTCCAGCGCGGATCGCGTCCTTGAAACGACCTTCCACCAGCGCTGTCCCGCCGGCGGTCGCGTTCTGTAGGAACTGACGGACTTCAGCATCGTCCACGACCGGCGCGACACATAAGAGTAGACACCCCCGGGCGGATCCTTTCTCCGTCGCGCTTTCGACGGCGTGCCTCAGGAAGGCGGCGAGCGAGTCGCGAAGGGTGTCCGCAGAGTGGAGCGCCTTGGCGGCGCGAGCGCCTTTCCTCTCCGCGTACGCCCTCAGGACGCGCAAGAATATCGCCCGCTTGTCCCCAAAGACGGCATACAGGCTGGGCCGGCCCACACCCATCCCGGCGACAAGATCGTCAATCGTCACTCCGTCGTAGCTTTTCGACCAGAACACCTGAGTCGCCTTTTCCAGCACCGCCGTCTCGTCGAAGCTGCGCGGTCGTCCCCGCGGTTTGGCTGTATTTTGAATCATTTGGTTCAAAAATCCTTTACAATGGTCATCGCGCTAATATATAACCAAACAGTTCGTAATTAGCAAGCCGGTCATGGCCTCGCGGGGCTTTCCGACTCAAACCTCATTCTTTACCACAGAGACGCCATGGAACCTTCGATCGCCAACCAGAGCATCTTAATAACCGGAGCAAACGCCGGGCTTGGGAAAGAGACTGCCCGGCAGTTAGCTTTGAGAGAAGAAACAAGAAAGGTCATTCTTTTTTGCAGAAATCGAGCGAGAGCAGAGGCAGCAAAAAAAGACCTTGAAACGGAAACCAAAAAAAGGGTTTTCGAAATTATTATTGGTGATGTTACGGATGCAGATTCCGTTAGAAAAGCAGTCGAAGAAATAAAGGAACCGATTGACGCGGTCATTTTGAATGCAGGCGGAGTAGTTGGGAAAACGGCTGCGAAGATTACGCTGTGCGGTATGAATGAATTATCCGCTACGAATATCTTGGGTAATGTCATTCTCGTGTTAGAATTACTGAAACGGGACAAGTTAAGGAAAACCGTTCTGGCCGTCAGTGCGGAAGCTGTACCAGGCGTCAAGATGCTCGGAGTAAAACCAGTTTCCATGAAGACTTCTTCGGTCGATGAGTTTGCTGCTGTTCTTGATGGATCCTATTTTGGTCATAAGAAGTTCGATCCGTTGCAGGCATACGCCTATGTCAAGTATGCAGAAACCATGTGGACGTTATCCATGGCGAGAAGATATCCTCGGCTCAAGTTTATCGTTGTGAGCCCAGGGAATACCAAGGGGACTCAGGCGCCAGATAGTCTTCCCCCGCCGATGCGGTTGATGTTGAAGTACGTGATGATGCCCATCGTATTCCCATTGATGGGCGAAATGGTGCATGCACTGGAAGTAGGGGCCAAACGCTTTGTCGATGCCATTTCGGATGAGCGGTATCAAAGCGGCGTTTTTTATGCCAGTAAAGAGGGCAAGTTATCGGGGGAGATGGTGGACCAGAGCGCCTTTTTTGCTGATTTGAAAAATACTTCATTTCAAGAGAACGCCAACGAGGCAATTCACCGTTTCATCAATCAGGCCTGACCCAGGCGCAATTGAGGCGCAGCGCCACTCCCACTTCCACGATCGCGCCAGCCACGAAGCCACCGGGCAGGCCGACGTGAATGTCTCCGGCGTCTTCTCGCGGGCTCTTCTCTGCACCTTGGCCTCGTCCTTCCATCAACGGAAGGCGGGGGCAACTACTTCATGCCGGGGATCGCCGCTATGTAATCGGCGGTGAGGTGCAGCGTCGCGGTTTGCGGAAGATCGCGCGACGAGGCGCCGACTTCGATTTCGTAGTCGCCCGCATCAGCTTTCCATTGCTTGCCGGGGACGTCGCAGTAGGCCAGCGCGCGCAGGGGGAGATCGAAGTGGACCGTCTTGGTCTCGCCAGGCGCGAGGGCGATTTTGGAGAAGCCTTTCAGTTCGCGCGGGGCCTTTTCGATTTTTGGCGCGGGGTCGTGGACGTAAAGCTCGGCCACTTCCTCGCCCGCGCGCGTGCCGGTGTTGGTGAGGTCGACCGTTGCGGTGATTCGGTCCGCCGGGCCGATCGTGGGCTTGCCGAGCTTGAGGTTACTGTAGGCGAACGTCGTGTAGGAAAGGCCGAAGCCGAAGGGAAACGCCGGCGCGATGTTCGCCTGGTCGAAATGGCGGTAGCCGACGAAAATGCCCTCCGCATAATTCTCCACGCCGCCCGTGCCGGGAAAATTGCCGGTGTCGGGATAATCCTCGCGCGTGAGACCCAGCGTGGTCGGCAGCTTGCCGGAGGGATTCACATCGCCGAAAAGAATCGCCGCGAGCGCGTTGCCGCCTTCCATTCCGGGCAACCACGTCTCGACGATGGCGGGCACCTGTGCGACCCAATCCTTCATCGTCACCGGCGTGCCGTTGTTGAGCACGACCACCGTGTTCTTGTTTGCCGCCGCCACCGCGCGGATCAACGCCGCCTGCGCGAAAGGCAAATCCATCGAGGGCCGGTCGATATCCTCGCCCTCCTGCGCCATGGTGCTGACGCAGACGATGGCCATGTCGGCTTGTTTCGCGGCGGCGACCGCAGTCGGGAAGTTCAGCTTCGAGGGCGTAATCCATTCCAGGCGCACTTTGGCATCGCCGGTTCCGTGCGAATACTTGACCTCCATCGGGTAGGACTCTCCGGCGACCATGTCAAAGACGAATGCATGCGAGGCTTCGTTTTGCGCCCAATGAAACTGCGCCAGTTTCTTGCCGTCGATCGTTACCGCGGCCTGGTTATTGGCGATCATGTTGAAATACGAGGTGCCCGTTTCCGGCGCGACGAGTTGGCCCGTCCACTGAACGGTGTAGTGCTCGGCGTGCAATCCGGGGACGATCCTGGCGAGGTTGGAAAGATCGATCGCGGCCTCGGTGCGGACCAGCGCCGGAGTCTGCGTTTCATCGTTAAAATATTCCGCCTTGAGGCCGGGGTGGGTCTTCGCGACGACGGAATCGAACAACGTGGTCACTGTTTCGCCGGTCAGCGGAATCGACGTGACCGCAATGCCCGCCTGCCCCGCGCGATGGGTGAGGCCCTCAAGCGGATTGACGGAGTAAGGTGGATCCACGTGCGGGCTGCCTTGCGCGCTCAACTGCGCATCGACCGATCCTTCGCCGATGACCGCGATGGAGTGAATCGTCTTCGAATCGATCGGCAAGACGTTGCCTTCGTTCTTCAGCAGGACGATGCCCTTTTCGGCCGCTTCGAGCGCGAGCTTCTGGTGCTCCGGTGAATTCACCTGCGCCGGATCGGGCTTGCGCGGCCCGTCCAGCACGCCGCTGCGGACGATCATCCGCACGATCCGCTTCACGGAATCATCCACCGCGCTCTGCGAAACTTTTCCCTCCTGCAAACCCTTCTGCAGTGCCTCCACGGTGAGCAGCTTGCCCGGCATCTCGAGATCGTTGCCCGCATCGACCGTCTCCAACCCATGCACCGCGCCCCAGTCCGACATAATGACGCCGTCGAAGCCCCAGCCCTTCTTCGCGATGTCGGTCAGCAAGTGCGAGTTCGCCGTGGCGTAGAGCCCGTTGATCTTATTATAAGAGGCCATCACGTTATCCACGTGCCCCTCCTTCACGCCCGCCTCGAAAGCCGGGAGATAAATCTCGCGCAGCGCGCGTTCGGAGACGCGCACGTCAATACTGTCGCGCTCCTCCTCCTGGTTGTTGCAGGCAAAGTGTTTGATGCACGCCTCCGCGCCCGTTGCCTGCAGCCCTTTGATGTAGGCCACGGCCAGCCGACCGGCGAGGTCCGGGTCCTCGCTGAAATATTCCCCGTTGCGCCCGCCGAGCGGCGATCGCTGGATATTCACGGCTGGCCCGAGCAAAATCTGCGCGCCCGTGCCTTTATTTAGAGCCTCCGTGCCGATCGCCCCGCCGATGCGTTGCACAAGATCGACATCCCACGTCGAGGCCATCGCCACCGCCGAGGGAAAAAGCGTCGCCGGGCCATGCGTGCCGTCCGGGCCTCCGCGCACGCCCTGGCCGCCATCCACCATCGCGACTCCCGGCACGCCCAGGCGCGAGATCGGCAGCGTGGTAAAGCCGGTGCCCTTCAGCAGGCCGAGCTTCTCCTCCGGCGTCAGTTGCGCGAAGAGATCATCCACGCGCTGCTCCAGCGGGACCTTCGGGTCCTGATACGGCGAGGCCGATGCGGGCAAGGTCAAAACCAGAGCGGCAAGCCAGGGAAAAAATCGCATAAGGGAAGCTAACGTGCCCTAAATTTGCTGCGTTATCTAGATTTGCTAAAAAGATTGGAAATTTAGCGAATCTAAGAAACGCGGGCCGAAAGCCGTGTCGCCCGAATCGCCTTCTTGCCTCGGCGCGCGGCGTTTGCCATGATCGCCGTTCGCACCATGACGCCTGAGCACAACGAGTTCGTTCTCTCCACCGCTTATCATTCCGGCTGGATCAACCTCGACCAGTACCACTCCGCCAAGTCCGCGCTCGATGCCATGCCGCACCTGTCGGCCATCGATTTCCTGCTCGAGCAGACCATCATCACCGAGGCGCAAGCACAGGGCCTGCGCCAGGCGCTTAATCCCGAGGGCCACGCGCCCGCAGTGGAAACCGCCTCCGTCCAGACCGATCATCACTTGGAGCAACCCGTCGCGGAAGCGCACGCCGAGCCCGCGCATCCCCACGTCGAGGTCACCCGGCAGGGAAGCGACAGCAGCAACCCGGATTTCCCCGACGGCCTCGATATCAACGCCATCCTGCGGTTGGGCTTCGAGGCCGGCGCGTCCGATGTCCACGTCGGCGTGGGCGCGCCCTGCCTCATGCGCAAGAACGGGACGCTCCAGCCGCTTTACCACGATGGCGTCATCCTCGCGCCTCGGCACACGGAAGCACTCATCCACACCTTCCTCAGCCCGAAGCAACTCGAGAGCCTGGAGAAAAGCCAAGGCGTCGATTTCAGTTACGAGATTGAGGGCCTGGCCCGCTTCCGCGCCAGCGTGGTGCGCCAGCGCAATGGCTTCGATGGCGTCTTCCGCATCATCAACACCTCGGTGCGCACGATGGATGAACTCGGCCTGCCCGAGCAACTTAAGGTCCTCACGCAATATCACAACGGCCTCGTGCTGCTGACCGGCGCGGTCGGTTGCGGCAAGTCGACCACGCTGGCTGCCATGGTGCAGGAAATCAACACGCACCGGCACGACCACATCATCACGCTGGAAGACCCGATCGAATATGTCTTCGTGCCCGATGGCTGTCAGATCACGCAGCGCGAAGTGCACCGGCATACCGAGTCGTTCGCGGCGGCCTTGCGCGGCAGCTTGCGGCAGGATCCCGACGTCATCATCGTCGGCGAAATGCGCGACCTGGAAACCATCTCACTCGCCATCACTGCATCGGAAACGGGACACCTGGTCATCGCCACGCTCCACACCAGCAACGCGGCGCGCACGCTCGACCGTGTGCTCGATGCCTTCCCGGTCGAGCAGCAGGGCCAGATCCGCACCATGGTCAGCGAATCGCTGCGCGGCATCGTCAGCCAGCAGCTCATCCCCAAGGCCGACGGCACCGGCCGCGTCATCGCGCTGGAGATCATGGTCAACACGCCGGCGGTCGCGAACCTGATTCGCGAATCGAAGACCTTCATGCTGCCCGGCGTCATCCAGGTCGGCAAAAAACTCGGCATGCGGCTGATGGACGATTCCATCATGGAGCTGGTGCAAGCCGGAATCATCAGCCCGCACGAAGCTTACGACCGCGCCGAGCAAAAGAAGCCCTTCGAACTGCTGTTGAAGTAGCGAAGAGAAAGGTAGCCGGCACAGGGCCTGCGCCGGCTACCTTTTGGTTCCGATACCCAACTGGCGCATGACAATCCACGCCACCGCAACGCAGATCAGGCTGTCCGCGACGTTGAAGACGGGCCAGTGATTCGCCCCGGCGTGCACGTCAAAGAAATCGACGACATAGCCGAGGCGCGTGCGATCCAGCAGATTACCCAGCGCGCCGCCGACCAGGCATCCGCCCACCACGTTCGGTTCCCAGCTCGCCCAGTTGAGCCCACGCGCATAGACAATCGCGCCGAGCGCCAGCGCGACGACGAACAGCGCGACCAGCATGCCCTGGCCCTTCATCAGCCCGAAGGCGATGCCGGTATTTCGCACGTAGGTGAGATTAAGAAAACCGGGAATAAGCTCCATCGACATCCCGGGCCGGAACGCGGACACGAAGTACGACTTAGTGGCCTGATCGAGCGCCAGCGCCAGCAAAAGCACTAGGTAAAAGGAAGGACGGGGCCAGCGCACGGACATAGGTTCCCGATGCTAGAGGACGGGAAGGTTTCGCGCAACGACGCAACGACGGCAACGAGAAGGCCGCGCCCTATTTAAGCGCGAAACACTCGGTCGGACTACAGCGCCGTCAGCGCCTCGCGATTGATCACGAACGTCACCGGCCCCAGTTCAATCCGGTCGCCGGGACTGAGATAGCCGTCCCGCACCAGCGCGCCATTCACAAACGTCCCGTTGGTCGAATCGAG
>CAZZWT010000062.1:0-12353 GCA_964657775.1 uncultured Candidatus Methylacidiphilales bacterium
TGGCGCCCACCCCTTTTCGCGCGCTTCGTGGAAGAGAATCCCCGCACAAAAGAGGTGCGCGTATTCCAGCAGCAGAACGACATTCACGACCTGCGAGAACGGTTGGCCCACATGGTGCGCATAACCGCCCATTAACGCCTGGAACGCTAGCACAAAGGGGATAATGCGCTGAATGCGGTCCAGCCACCCCGCCTTGAATACGACCCACATCCAGACATAGAAACTGAGCTCCACGTTCAAGGTCCAATAGACCCGGTCCACATGCCCAAGGCCGAGGATCCGCTCGAGCATGGTGAAGCCCACCATGACCTGCGCGAGGCTGGGCGCGTCCGGCGAGCGCAGGAAATAGAGCACGGCGGTGGTGATCAGGATCGCGCTCCAATAGGCCGGGAAAATCCTCGAGAAACGCGACACCGCGAAGTCCATCGACGTCCGGCAGCGATGCAACGTCAGGCTGATGACGAAACCGCTGATGACGAAGAAAAGGTAAACGCCGAACGCGCCGCTGGGCGCCCCCGGTAGAGCCGGCATCTGGTGAAGGTAAGGATAATTGAGCAGGTAGTGGCTCATCATCACCATGCCGGCAGCGATACCGCGCAGGACATCGAGTTCCTCGATGCGGGATCCTGGGCTCTTTTCCAAATCGATTTCCTCGGCTACCGGAGCGACAGTGCGCCGAGCCGTTTTCTCTGTCAAGCGCCCGGCGGCGAGCTCTACATTCCAAAACTCAGCTGACGCAGGCCATCCTCCGGCCGCTGCACCAACTCGATAATGCGGTCCACCTGCACATGGTCGTGGATCAGCTTCTGGATCACCCCAATTTTGTCGCGGTCGCCCACCTCGGTCTTCACCTGCATGTGGCCGATCGCCGTCGTTGCGCTGGAGATATCGAGGTTCGTCGTGATAAACGGAATCGACCGCTCGCGGATCATCTGCAGCACGCTTTCCGGCGGCAGAATGCCATCCGTCAACATCACCCCGGCCAGGTTCCCGCGCGATTGATTCTGCGCATCCGCCGCCTGCAGGATCATCATGATTAGATCCTCGCGATCGCCCGGCGTGATAATCAGCGTACCCGGATTGAGCAACCGCTCGGCATTCTTGCACGACATCGCGCCCACCCCGAGCTTCGCGATCCTGCGCCGCTTGTGCTGCGCGCCGGCGATGAACTCGCCCTTCACCTTCAGACACGCCTGGTTCACGGTTGGCTTGTAGAGCTCCGTGTGCATCGGAATCATCCCGAGCAAGGGCAACCCCAGCTTGGCCAGGCCGAGCGTCGCATACTCCTTCAGCATCGCCATCTTGTCCGGAACGACCTTGTTGATAATCGCGCCAATCACCTCCACGCCCAGTTTCTCGAACAGCGCGAGATTCATGCTAATCTCGTCGATCGGCCGCCCGATGCCCGCGCGGCTGACGATGACGACCTTCGCCTTGAGCAGCTTCGCCACCGTCGCGTTGGAAAGATCGAACACGCTACCGACGCCCGCGTGGCCCGTGCCCTCGATGATGACGAAATCCTTCTCCCACGCCGCAATGTCGAACGCCGTGCGCACGCGATCGTGCAGTTGATGCGTGATCCCTCCGGAAAGATAGCGCCGCGTGAAATCGGGCTCGACCGCGATCGGGCTCATCGCCTTCAGCGGCGTTTGCGGGTGGTAGGTGTCGTTGATGAGCACGGTGTCCTCATCGATCTTCGCGCCCTCCACCTCGACGAAGCGCTGGCCCACCGGCTTGATGTAGCCGATGCGAGGAAAGCGGTTCTGGAACGCCGCGAAAAGCCCAAGCGACGTTGTCGTTTTGCCATCATCCATGCGCGTGGCCGCCACAAAGATGCGCGGCGTGACCGTATTACGCAGCGATAATTCAGTGAGCGGATTCGCGCCCGGTTCGAGGAAAATGGAGTTGGCCATGTCAATGCGGAACGAGCGGTGGGTTACACCCTGTGCTACCAAAACGAAGACGCAATTTCAGGCACGCGGGACACATTCCTTGTAGCGCGAATGGAGCAACCTGTAAGCAGATTTTGTTGGCGCGTTAAACGCAATTGCTCGCGTCGATCCGGAGGCGTGCGATGACACAGGAGCCGACGCAGTCCTTTGCGCCGGGACGGTTGCGCGAGCACGTGCGACCGCAGGATTTTCTCGCTACGGACAAAGTCCCGGGCCGATTGCCATTGATTCGACCTATGCCACCAGCGAACCCGTCGCCGTCAGGTCATACCGCCCCGCGCCTTGGTCCGGATATAACCGGCGATACTCGATTGCCTGCAAGCCCACGATCGCCGCCACGCCCACGATCTCGTGAACGCTGGCGCCGCGGGACAGATCCGCCGCCGGCTTGTCGAGGCCGAGCAGAATCTGGCCGTAAGCCTCGCCTCCCGCCAGACGATGCACGAGCTTCACCGCGATATTGCCCGAATTCAGGTCCGGGAAAACCAGCACATTGGCCTGCCCCGCCACCGGGCTGCCCGGCGCCTTGATCTCCGCGATTTCCTTCACCAGCGCCGTATCGACCTGCAACTCGCCGTCGACTTCGCCCGCTTGGTTCTTGTCGTAGAGCAATTGCTTCGTCATCGCCGTCGCGGCCACGATCTTTTCGGTATCCTGTGTCTGGGCAGAGCCCTTGGTTGAGTAAGAAAGCATCGCCACGCGCGGGATGCCGCCGGTCAACTGGCGGAAAAGCCGCGCCGATTCCAACGCGATGGTGGCGAGTTGCTCCACGTTGGGATTTGGGATGACACCGCAATCGGCAAAGGTGAAGACGCCGCGTTCGCCGTAGTCGGTGTTCGGCACTTGCAGCACTTGGCACGACGAAATGGACTTAATACCCGCCAGCGGCTTGATGAGCTGGAAAAGCGGCCGCAGGATGCTGCCCGAGTTCGATGTCGCCCCGCCGACGAGTCCATCCACCTGCCCGTTCTGCAGCATGAGCGCGCCGAAATAATTCGCATTGATCACGATCTTGCGCGCATCGACTTCCGCGATGCCCTTGTAGCGGCTCAGCGATTCGATGCGCTTGACGAAGAGCGGCAGGTCCTCCGCCGTCTCGGGATCGATGATGTGGATTTTCTTGAGCGAAACGCGATTGGTTTCGGCTGCGGCCTCGATCTCTTCCCGCTTGCCGAGCAGGACCGCGACGCCGAGTTGCAGGTGAACGTACTCCGCCGCCGCCGCCAGCACGCGCGGTTCCGTGCCTTCAGGGAAAACGATCCGCTTGGGGTGGTTGCGCAGCTTTTGAAAGACGCCATCGATAAATTTCATGGAGAGAGAATAGAGAGAGAATCGCCGCCGATCGTGTGGGTGACCTTGCGCGCGGATTACAGATTAGAGAGATGAGTGAGAGTGGAGAGGCAATGATTTCTTATGCCTATTAAAGAGTCCATCCTAGGGTTTGCCGTAAAAACTGTCGAGGAAGACCTTGCAGCCAGCGGGAGGTGCGGCGGTCTACAAGTCTGTGCCGAGCTTTAGTATCGCGTCACCGTCGGATCAACCTCTGTCGCCCAGGCATCAATACCGCCGGTCAAATTCAAGACCTTCGCATATCCCTGTGCCTTGAGGAAACCCTGCGCGCGGCCAGAGCGCATGCCGTGGTGGCAATAGAGCACGATGTCCTCCTCCGGCGCCAACTCCTCGGGCCCGCGCTTTTGGAATTCGCTGAGCGGAATCAGCTCCGCCGTGGGGATGCGGTTGAGCGCCCACTCGTCGGCCTCGCGCACATCGATGAGGCGAAATTTGTCGCGCTTTTCGAGGCGCGCTTTGAGTTCCACTGCAGAGATGTTCATCGTCATAATTCCATGCTAGGATGTTCGCTGCGGACTGTGGTTGCAAGTCTTCCGCATGTCACGCGAACGTAACGAAGCCGGGGCTTGGCTCTAGGTAGACAGTCCGCTACTACATGTCGAACAGGTCCGACCTTTCCAACAGGTAATCCTACTATTCCTATGCAACATAAGATCATGATCGTGGACGACGAGGCCGATGTCATTGACATGCTCGTCATCAACCTGCGCGCGGCTGGCTTCCAAGTCATCACCGTCGAGGACGGCGCAACGGCGCTGACCAAGGCGCGCAACGAATCGCCCTCCCTCATCATCCTCGACTTGATGCTACCGCGCATGCCCGGGCTGGAAATCTGCAAGGTGCTGAAGAGTGACGTCGCCACGCGCCACATCCCGGTCATCATGCTCACGGCCAAGGCGGAGGAAGTCGACAAGATCGTCGGGCTCGAACTCGGCGCGGACGATTACGTGACGAAGCCCTTCAGTCCGCGGGAGCTGATCCTGCGCATCAACCGCTCGTTGCGCCGCGGCAAGGACAAGGTCGCCGGCGTGGAGAAGATGACGATCGGCGATCTGACGCTGGACCATACGCGCCACGAAGTCCTGGTGAAGGGCGCGCCGGTCGAGCTGACCGCGACCGAGTTCCGCCTGCTCGCGCTCCTGATGGAACGCCGCGGCCGGGTGCAGGGACGCGACAGCCTGCTCAACGATGTCTGGGGTTATGAGAGCGTGATCGACACCCGCACGGTCGATACCCATGTCCGCCGCCTGCGCGAGAAGCTCGGCCCGCTGGCGATGTATATCGAGACGATCCGCGGCGTCGGCTACCGCATCAGCGAGAGCGAGCCGGCGCCGACCCCGGCATTGGCGATGCGCTAGGTTTGCTAAATTTCCAGTATTTTTAGCAAATATTGGCAGCGCAGCAAACGGTGCTCAATTTTGAGAACGCGATTGCCGGCGCAATTTTGTCGCTCAGCTAGCGCGAAGTAGAACTTCGCGCGGTTGAAGAAACGTTCCCAAATGAAACTGGGGAACGAGAGGCTTATTATAGCGTCTGCGCGAACTTCTCGAGCTGGTAGCACTCGATTGTGTCGTCGGCCAGATAATCGTTGAAGTCGCCGAGGCGGATACCGCACTCCAGGCCGGCCCGCACTTCAGCGGCATCGTCCTGGAAGCGCTTTAGCGTGACCAACTGGCCGTCGTAGATCGGCGTACGTTTGCGTACCACGCGGGCACGCGCGTTGCGGACCATGCGCCCACTCACCACGCTGCAACCAGCCACCGGGAACTTCGACAAATTGAACACCTGCTTCACCAACGCGACCCCAAGCCCGGTTTCGCGCAGCTCCGGATCGAGCAGGCCGGCCATCGCTTCCTTCACCTGATCGATGAGCTCATAGATGATGCTGTAGAGCTTGATCTGCACCCCCTCGCGCTTGGCCGCATTGGCCGCCGCGTTATCGGTGCGCGTGTTGAAGCCGATGACCACCGCGTTGGAAGCTTTCGCCAGCAGAATGTCCGATTCCGAAATCGCGCCCGCCGAGGCCAGCACGATATCGAGATCGATTTTTTTGCTGTCGATCTTCTTCAGCGAGGCCGCGATCGCCTCGACCGAACCCTGCACATCGCCCTTGATGATGAGCTTGAAAACCTTGTGCTTCTCATCCGCGATGGCGGTAAAGAGATTCTCCAGCGTCATGCGCGGAGGCGCCTCGAGCTTGCCCAGGCGCAGCTTGTCGCGACGGCCCTCGGCCAGTTCGCGCGCTTCCTTTTCGTTCTTGAGGATGTTGTATTCCTCGCCGGGCGACGGCGCGCCATCGAGGCCGAGCACCTTGACCGGAATCGACGGACCCGCTTCCTTCACCTGCTGGCCCATGTCGTTGATCAGCGCCTTCACGCGGCCATAATAAGGCCCGGCCAAAATCGCATCGCCGACGCGCAGCGTGCCTTCCTGCACCAAAATGGTGGAGGTCGCACCGCGGCCCTGCTCGAATTGCGCCTCGATCACCGTGCCATGGCTCGGGCCGGTCGGGTTGGCGCGCAGTTCCAAAATTTCGGCCTGCAGCAACATCATCTCGAGCAGCTTCTCGATGCCGATGCCCTTCGTCGCGGAGACTTCGCAAATGATCGTATCGCCGCCGTATTCCTCGGCCACGAGACCCTGCTCCTGCAACTGGCCCTTCACGCGCACGAGGTTGGCGCCAGGCAAATCAATCTTGTTGATCGCGACCATGAGCTGCACCTTCGCGGCGCGCGCATGTTTGATCGCCTCGATCGTCGTCGGCATGATGCCGTCATCGGCCGCGACCACGAGCACCACGATATCGGTGACGTTGGCGCCGCGCGCACGCATGGCGGTAAAGGCTTCGTGACCGGGCGTATCGAGGAAAGTGATCGTCTGGTTGCCGCGCTTCACGGTGTAGGCACCGATGTGCTGGGTGATGCCGCCCGCTTCGCCCGCCGCGACACGCGCCTTGCGGATCGCATCGAGCAAAGAGGTCTTGCCGTGATCGACATGACCCATGAACGTAATCACCGGCGGACGCGCCTGCAGGGCCGACGCCACGACGGGCAGCGGGCCCTTGGGCGGCTCGACCACCTTGGCGGGCGCGTGGACCTGGCCCGCGCCCTTTTCGCGCTTCTCGATCTCGAACGTAAAGCCGAGCTTGGTCGAAAGCTTGCGCGCCACTTCCTCCTCCAACGCCTGGGTCGGGCCGGTGAAAACATTCATCTCCATCAGGTGATGGACGATCTGGAACGGCTTCATGCCCAGCTTGGACGCCAGGTCCTTGACGATGATCGGCGGCTTGATGACAACGATCTTGTCCTTGAGTTGCTGGGCCGCGACGACCGCATCATCGATCACCGGCGCAGCAGGCGCAGGAGCTGCGGAGGAATTCGCCGCGGACGTAGGAGCCGGAGCCGGGTTCGGCGCGGGAGAAGCCGCGGGCGGCGTGACGCCAGGCCCCTGGTTCTCGATCATGCGACGCTCCGACGCGGTCAAGGTGGGACCGCGCGGTTTGACCACCGGCTCGGGAGCCGGCTCGGGAACCACGCTTGCCTCGGGCACGGGCGCTTCCGCCACAGGCGTGGGTACTTCCGGAGCCTTCGCGGCCACCGGCTCGGCGGCAGCCTCCACAGGCGCCTCAGGCGCAGGGGTAGCCTTGGCGGAATCTTTCGCCGCCTTCTTGACCTTGGGCTTCGCCTCTCCGGACGCGGTCTTCCCGGCAGCCTTTTTGGCGGGCGCAGGAGTCGCGTTCATATCGGTGGAGTCGGGAGCTTTCTTTTCAAGTTTATCTTTAGGCATGCAGTAATTCGAGTCTTGCGGGAAAAGTTTAATTCTGGGAGGACTTGGCTTTCTTGTGAATCTCGGCGACGAGCGCAGGATCGAGATCCGGCACGGCGCTGACGAGGTCCTCGGCATCCACTTCGGCAATGCCTTCGACGCTCAGGAACCCGGCGCGGACGATCTTCTCGGCCACATCCGCCGGGATGGAAAGGGTCGTCGCGAGGGCTTCCGTCGCCTTCGCCAGCTTTTGCTCGAAGCCGAGCGCAGCCACTTCCTCTTCCTTCTTGACGTCGATTTCCCAGCCCGTCAGCTTTTGCGTCAGCCGCGCGTTCTGGCCGCGGCGACCGATCGCCAGCGACAAATTCTCTTCGTCGACCAACACAGTAACCTTGTGCGCCGCTTCGTCAACTTCCAGCGTCTTCAACTTGGCCGGCTTCAACGCCTCGACCACCAGTTCCTTGATGTTGGCTGACCACTTGAAGAGATCGACCTTCTCGTTGTTCAACTCGCGCACGATGTTCTTCACCCGCGCGCCGCGCATGCCCACGCACGCGCCAACGGGATCAACCTTGTCGTTGGCGGACCAGACCGCGATCTTGGTGCGATAACCCGCCTCGCGGGCCATGGCCTTGATCTCGATGGTCTTGTCGTTCAGCTCGCTGACTTCGAGCTCGAACAGCTTCCGCACAAAATTGGGGTGGCTGCGGGAAAGAATGATCTCCGGCCCGCGCGGCGTGTTTTCCACCGCGAGGACGTAGGCGCGGATGCGCTCGCCCGGGGTGTACTCTTCCGTCGGGACGCGTTCACGCGCTGGCATGACAGCCTCGAACTTGCCGAGATCGATAATGACGTCGGAGCGCTCGAAACGGCGCACCGTGCCGGTGACGATCGCGCCCATGCGGTCCTTGAATTCATCGAAGACCATCGAGCGCTCGATGCCGCGCAGCGTCTGGTTCATCGCCTGCTTGAAAACCTGTGCGGGGATGCGGCCGAGGTCCTTGGTATTGACGTCGACTTCGACGGTCTCGCCGAGTTGCACCTCGGGCTTGATGGCGCGGGCCTTCGTCACGCTGATTTCGTCGTGCGGCGCCGTCACCTTCTCGACCACGAGGAGGCGCGCCACGGCGGTGATTTTGCCGGACTTGGGGTCCAGGGTAACGGAAAGATCGCGGGCCGGGCCGAAGCTCTTGCGCGCGGCGGCGAGAAGGGCCGCCTGCACCGCGTCCAGCAACAGCTCGCGCTTGATGCCGCGCTCTTTTTCCATGTAATCAAGTAACGCAATAAATTCTTGGCTCATAACAATTTCCAATCTTCCCGGTCAGCCGCCCACGATGGGGAAAAAAAAGGTGGGAAACCAATTAAGGCTCCCACCGCAGGCGCGGACCGAAAAAGGAAGCTTATATCCTCAGCCGCAAGGGTCAAGAGGAAAAGGCAAAAGGTTACCCAAGGTTTCGTAACCTGGTACCGCCAGTCACTGGGCTAACCAATTGCCGGACTCGGATTTTCGCGCATCGTTCCGATACTCCTTACTACCAACCGTAGCATTAAATGAATTCGTTCCCATTGTGCGAGAAAACCTGGACAACCCTACGAGCGGCCTTTCTTGGCCTTCTGCTTGTCCAAGCGGCACAAGCGCAGATTTATGTGCTCGAAGTTGGGACGGGAAATGTGGGCGAATACAACCGTGACGGCACCGTCGTCAACGCCGTCCTCGTTCACGATAATGAGCATGGCGCGAAGAGCTTGGCGGTGGCGGGGTCCAATCTCGTCATCGCCGACCAGGTCAAGGAAGCCATCCTGCAATATTCCGTTTCGGGCCAAGCACTCACACCGTCCGGCATTGCCAGCGCGAAGCCATGGGCCGTTGCCGTCTCGGGGTCGAAGGTCTTCGTCGCCAGCCCGCAAACCGGCACGGTCGGCGAATATACGCTCGATGGTAAAACCATTAACGCCGCGCTCATCCAGGGGCTGAAAGGCCCGGACGTCATCGCTGTGTCCGGCTCGAATATTTTCGTCGGCTCCTATGATGGCACCATCGGCGAGTACACCATGGAGGGCGCACCCGTGAACGCCGCGCTCCTCTCCACCGGCGTACAGGGCGCCTATGGCATCGCGGTGGCGGGGTCGAGCATCTACGTCACCAATGGCGCGCACGGGACGGTGGCCGAGTATTCGACCGAGGGCAAAACGGTTCACGCTGCGCTGATTACCGGCCTCCAAAGTCCCCTCGCCGTGGCGGTTTCCGGGGCGAATCTTTATATCGCCAGTAATGCCAACGGCGGATCGGTCAGCGTTTACACGACCGCCGGGAAGCTCGTGAACTCGGCCCTGATCACCGGGCTCGGTATTCCCGCCAGCATCGCCGTCGTCGCGGTCGGCGCGGAGCCGGTCGCGGTTGTGCATCCGGGCGATCCGGGCACGCCAGAGGACCACTCCAAGCCGCCCAAGATCAATCTTCCGCCTCGACCACGCACCAATCTCCCGGCCGTCATCGTCGATGCGCAAAACTACGGCACGGAAAACAACTGGCTGGCCCACCATATCGCGCTGCGCATCACCACGCTTTGTTATCTCGCGCTCCATCCGGATGCGGCAACGGTGCCTGATTTCAAAATCACGGCGCAGGTCGACGCCCCGGCGCATACGGTCCATCTCGACATCGCCAATTTTTCGCCCACTCCCATCACCGCCAATCTGAAACCCGAATACGCCTGGGACGCCGCCGGGTACGCACCACTCGCGTCGCAACTTCTCGGCGCGAATCCCCCCGCACCAGCCGGCGAAATTCCGCCCACGCCCGATCTCGTTTCGGAACTCCTGAACCTGACCGGCCCACGGCTGGCGCAGGCCGACCTGCGGTTCTCCGCGCAACTTGCCAAGACCCCCGCGTGGTCCGCCGGGCACGAGCAGGCCGCACTTCTCCTCGTCAGCCTCGCGCTGCGCGACCGTGCTTCCACCTTCACCGATTATCGCCAGATCCTCTGCCGCGCCACCGCGCATCTCTCCGTCGCCCAAGCCTTGCGGCAAAAGCAGGACGCGACCTGGGCTGGTAACCTCGCCGATGCCGGCATCCGCACACTCGCCGGGCGCGAAACCGATGCGCTCAATCATCTCACCGCCCTCGCCGCCCAGGTCGATGCGCCCGACGCGGCCAAGACCTGGATCGCCGGCCTGCGCGTCCGGGCCACCGGCGATTGGCAACCGATCGCGATCACGAAGGAGACGCCGCTGCTCTCAAAAATCATCCTCGCCCACGTCATGGCCGACGAGTTGACCTCCATCGGCGCGGCACGCCGCCTGGGCGCCGCGGGCGATCTCCCGCTCGTGCCCGATTGGGGCCGCTGCGCGATGACGAACCGGCTCGGCGTCTCCGTCGAAACCGGCAACACCAATGCGGTCGAGACCACGCAACTCGAAATGCAGGAGCTGGCCAACGTCCTCAAGATCGAAAATGCGCCCGCCATCGACGCGCATCCCGGCGCCACCTTCGCGCAGGCGTTGCAGGAAACGGTCGTCTCCGGCCCGCCCACCACGCTGCACATCATCGGGCCCGACCTGTTCATCGACGTCACGCGCCGGCACCTGCTCGCCGAAATGGCCGCGACGAATTCCTGGCTGACCACGATGCTCGGCGACGCCGATGGCGCGAAGACTTACTCCGATACCGTCCACCAGCTCTTCTCGGACGCACGCCTGTTCGAGCTCGTCCCGTTCACCGTCGGCCACCTGAATTACGTTAAAATCTTCACCGATCTCGGCAACGCGCACCGCCAGTGGGAGCCGTGGGAAATGCCGATGGGCGTCATCCCCGATTGCTATCAGCTCATCTATCCCGACGTCCACACCATCCATGCGTTCTATGCGGACGGCCTCCCCTTCGGCACGGCGTATGAGCTCTATTACCGCCAGGGTTCGCTCGCCAATGCGCAGGAGCTGGAGGACGACAAGCATCCGGAGGTCTACGCGAGCCCCAACCCCGGCGTGCCGAAAGAGAAGGGCGACGAAATGCTCAAACTCGCGCCCGGTTCCTTCACCGCGATGCAACTGGCCTCACTCAGCCCGCCCGATGTGATTCAGAAGTCGAAGCCGCTTTGGGATTACAACCTCGAGCCGATCTTCAAGTTCGAAACCGACTGGAAAGGCTATCTCCACTCGGGCACCTTTGTGCCCATCGGGGGCGGCCCTCCGAAACCCGATCCCAATCGAGCGCCGGACAATCCCGACTACACGTTGATGATGCAAAAGCAGGCAGCGCTCCTTCCCGATGGCTGGTTCCAGATCGGTCGCGATCTCCGCGAAGAGGGCAAGGTGGATGAAGCGGCCGAGGCAGACCGCAAGGCCTTCGATCAAGGCTTTGACCAGGTCGGCATGTCGAATTCGGTCGGGCCTCTTGTCGATTATTATCATGACCACGGTCGCGACGACGAGGCTGAGCTGGTGGCGAAGCGCGCCGCCGAGGTTTATTCCGAGCAAGGCCTGATGATCTACATGGACCTTCTCGAAAAACTCGGGCGACTCGATGAAGCGGAGGACTACGGCAAGAAGATCAAGGAACGCTATGGCTCATCGGACAAGCTTATCCGCCTCTATGCCGCGCACGGCGACCACTTCGACCTTAAGCAGATGACCGCATCGACTTTTCCCGACGGCATGATCAAGACCGATCTCGAGTCGCTCCCTCCCGGCCCGCCCACCAGCGGCGTGCAACTAACCGGCGTGAATCACCTTATGCTCCAGGCCGGCCTGCGACCGGGCGACATTATCGTCGCGCTCGATTCTTATCGGGTCATAAACACGGACCAATACACTTACCTCGCCGGCTTCAACCGCGACCCCAACATGACCTTTATCGTCTGGCGAAAGGATCGTTATCTGACCATCCAAGCCAACGTCCCCGGCCGCCGGTTTGGCGTGACGCTGCAGACGTTTCGACCCTAGAATTGGAGCCTGACCCGCCGCTTTATGATCGAGAGCGCGGTTAAGGTAAGCGTGGTTGTTTTTCGATGACCTCTGATTTCACCTCGATGTTTCGTTTGCTCCTGGCTCTTCTATCTTTGAGCGTGGCCTGCTCCGGCTTGGCCCGGGCGGACGACACGTTGCAGCAGCGTTACCTCGGTTTTTATCTGAAGTTGAATGAGGCGGAGAAACTCGAGAGCGAGAACGATTACGCCGAGGCCCTGAAGATCTTTCGGGCGTGCTACCAGAGCTTGGGCGAGATTCACAATTCCGACTCGACCTGGGAGTCGGCGCTGGTCGGGCACCGGTTGCAAGATTGCAAGATGA
>CAZZWT010000063.1:0-12328 GCA_964657775.1 uncultured Candidatus Methylacidiphilales bacterium
CTCGGCGGAGCGACAAGAGGTAGCCGATGATATCGCGTCAATCTCCGGCTACCTCTTGTGACTGCGCTTCGCTCCGTCACCCGGACAACGAGTTGTCCGGGCTACCCGATTCAGAGGCCCAACTCGTCCGCCGTCGGCACGCGGTAGGCGATGGGCTGGCCGAGAAGCGCGCGGTCGAGCAGCGCGAACTCGAGGCCCTCGCCGCCAAGCTTTTCCTTGAGCGCGGGAACGTCCGTCGGCACGTCCTTGAAGTCGATGCCCTGGTCCTTGGTGCCGCGCAGCTTCGCCCAGACGAGCAGGCGTAGCGCGGAGTAGGCGGCGGCCTTCAGGTTCTGGCGCTCGAGCTCCGGCTTGGGCGATTGCGCCGTCCATTCCTTGGCCACGCCGCGCGGACCGGTAATGACGACGCCATGCGCGAGCTCATTACCCGCCTGCGCCGAGAAGGAGCCGTCGTAGTCAACGCGCCAGAGGTTGTCGTCCAGCGGCGTCGCGCCGAGTTCGCACAGCACACCCCGGAACAACAGCGGCGCCGCGAAGATCTGCTCGAAGGCCGCCTTGAGTGCGGGCGCGAGGTTGTAGCTGACGAGCCGCCGCGCGGTCACATCCTTCGACGAGCGGGCGAAGCCCTCCAGGTGCGCGGCGTCGATGGCGGTCTGCCGCACCTTCTCGAGATCAGCGGGGTGGCCGACCGTGCCGAGCGCGAGGTGGTCGTAGATCTCAAAGAGCTTCGGCGTCGAGGTCCGCGCCGTCATGAGCAGGACGCCCGGGTCGCAACTCAGCGCGACCACGGGCGCGCCCGGCGCCAGTTGGTCCTCGATGTATTCCCGGCGATTTGTGATCGCCTCCAACCAACGGTACGGTTCTTCTGTCATTTGCTAAATTTCCAATATTTTTAGCGAATTTTGAAAGACTAGCGGAACCGTAGAAACCCGTTCCGCTATTCCAGCAAAATCGCGGTGACTCGATTAAACCACGGTCAGCTTGACCGGCACGTTGCCGCGGATGGCCTTGGAGTAGGGGCACATTTGGTCCGCCGCTTTCACCAGTTCTTCGGCCTGCGCCTTCTCGATGCCGGGGAGCTTGACCTGCAGTTCCGCCGCGAGCGAGTAATCGTGATTATCGCCGACGTTGAGATCGACCTTCACCGTCACGCTGAAATCGGCGGGGAGCTGAACGCCCTTGAGCTTCGAAACGCCCGCGAGCGCGCTGCCGAAACAGGCCGAGTAGCCGAGCGCGAAAAAGTGCTCGGGGGTCGGCCCGCCGCCACGCGATTTAAAATCCGCCTTGATGAGACCGTCCGACGTTTCGCCGTGACCGTCGCGTCCGCCTGCTGTCGTGCCTGAAATCGTGCTGAGTTGCTTCATAATATCGCTTTCGTTTTTCGGTTGGGTTTACTTCTGCGCTGCCTCGAGTGCCGTGAAGCACTCGCGGGTTTCTTCCACGGAGAGGGACCGAAGTCCGCCGCGGGTGAGGAGTTTGATCTGCGGGAAAACATGCGAGCGCCGGTCCACGCCGCCGGTGGCGCTGTCCGATTCCGCCGCGACGTCGAGCAATTGCAGCGCGAGCTGGATCGCCGATTTTTCGTCGCGCTGGTTCGTGGGCTGGCCGCTCCAGCGGTTGATCCATTGCAGGATGCTGCGCGGCGCGCCCGAGCCGGAACCACTGACGGAAAAGTCCGCGGAAAGGAACTGGGCGCCGAGTGCATCGTAGAAATAAATCGTCGGTTCCTGCTGATGTTGTGCATCGCGCGCGGTCAGGATCGGCACCACCGCGCCGACTCCTTGCAGGGTCATCGGCAGATTGTCCTTAATCAGCTTGCCGAGCGCGCGGACCTTGGCGTTCATGGTCAGTGCCTGCAGCTGGCTGCGGCGATAATATTGGAACGAAGTCTGGAGCGTGCGCGCCATCTCGAACGCCACGGCCGGCGAACCCGCGATGGCGATGATCGTGTCCTGGTCGAGCTCGATCACCTTGTCGGCGCGATCGTACATGATCATGTTGCCCGCCGTCGCGCGGCGATCGCCGGCGATGAGGACGCCATCCTTGTAGTGGAACGCGAGGACGGTGGTGGCTTGAATCGTAGCCGCGGGCGTGAGCCCGTGGATGTTTGCGTTCGGTTCTGTCGCCGTCCACGGGCTTACGGCCGCGGCTACGGGGAAGCTGGACCCGCCGCTCATGCGCAGCAGCTCCGAGAAATCCCCGGTGCCAACGCTGTTGCCAACGACAGTTCCGCCGTCAGCCCCGCCGGGGCGAGTTGCGGAAAAGGTCATTGGCCGGTGCGTTGGCGATAACGTTTGGCCTGGTCGGGATCGACCTTGCGCATGCGCTTGAGGAGATCGTCCACATTGGGGCGATCGACTTTGGGAGCGGAGGGTCCGCCGCCAGGCGCGGGAGCATCAGGGCCACCGCCGGAGGGGCGAGTCTTTTGGTTTTGATCGGGCATAAGATTAATCTAGTTCCGGTTTAGGTTAGTTCAACGGGTATCAGGCAGGTTTCAAGTTCTATTCGCACGCATTTAGTGGGCCAAATGCACAAGAGCAAATCCCAAGAATTGGCACATATAAAATGGGGCGTAGAGAATTAAGCCGATGCCTTCCAGTCTGGATCTGGTGGCATTCCACAAACAGAGAACGCATAATGGAAATCCGATGAGTGTAGCGTAGTAGAGGAAACGAAAAACACCGTAGCCAACGCCAGAGATTGGCAGATGCAGCGGCGTGGCAATATCGATTACAGCCGCAATGGCGCCGAACCAACATAAGAAGAGTAGAACGCGACCTATCGTTCCCATTAAATCTGGAGACGTTTTTTCTCTGGTCATACCGTTCATACCTCCAACCGCGCTCGCGGCCTTTTCGCAGTTGTAGAGCAACCCTGAAAGGGTTGCCATAATATAGCCCAGGGTTGCGACGAGGACTTGTCCTCCGTCGCTACCCTGGGTAACCCCACCAAGCGGCCCAACCCTGAAGGGGTTGGATCATTGGCGCGCGAGCCGGTGTGCGATACCGATTCAACCCTTTCAGGGTAAACTGCACTTTGAAATCCTACTCGGGGTAGGCGCTGCTGCGCCAACCCCGGGCTATAGGATTTCAACCCCGTTGGGGTTGAAGAAGGCGGCTCCGCCGCGCGACGGTCATAGACCGCCGCTACAACTGCGGGCCGAGGCAGCAAAGCTGCGCGGACAAGTGCGTTCCCAAGTGCAACTTGGGAACGAGGGAGGTTTTTAACCTCCGTCTCCCTTTGGCAATTTGGTGAATTTGGGAATTTGGTCATGCCTTCCTCAGACGGGCTTCAGATTGAGTTCTCGAATGAGGTCATGAATCGTCTTCGATTTATCCATCGCGATGATCATCTCCTCCAGGCGCAGGCCGGGGAAGGCTTGGCTCATGTCGAGGCGGTACATTTGGTCGCCGACTTTGAACACGAGGTTGTCCCACTGCGCGGTTTTCATTTCGCGCGCGAACTTCAGCACGCTGCGCCCGCGCAGGTAGGCGCGCGAACTGGCAGGTGGATGCTGCACCGCGTGGATGATCTCCGCCTCGCCGATGAGCTGCCGCATCGCGCCGGAATTTTCCAAGGCGAAGAAGAGGCCTTCGTCGTGCTTGAGCAGGTGATACTCGAGGTCGAGGCTCTGCAGCCACGGGTTGTCCCACTCGAGACCTTCCTGCTGGCGGAACGTATCGAGGAGATTGCGCTTCGCCGCCCAATCGAGCCGGTCGTGCAGCGAGAGCGGATCGCTCTCCAGCTTCGCCACAGTGTCCTTCCAATCTTTCAACACCTGGCTCTTTTCGGGATGCTCCAGGTCGACGCGCTTTTCCACCCACTCGATCAATTCGCGCTGGAAATCGACCGCGCGGATCGTCTTCCCGTTGGCCAGCGGCATGACCCATTGGAACGTCTCGTCGCGCGAGATGGTGCGGTGCGTCTCGAGCGGATCGGCCAGCGCCCACCAATCGGGCGCGGCCTCGTGCTCCAGCGATTCGAGCATCAGCGCGGTGGTGCCGATTTTGAGCCACGTGGCGAATTGAGACAGATTCGAATCGCCGATGATGACGTGGAAACGGCGGAAGCGGGTCGGGTCGGCATGCGGCTCGTCGCGGGTGTTGATGAGCGGCCGGCGATTCATCGTGTCGATGCTGACCAGCTCGGAGAAGAAATCGGCGCGCTGCGAAATCTGGAAGCCGCCCGCGCCGCCGTTGTTCTCGCATTCCCAGCCGACCTTGCCCGCACCGGTGTAGAGCTGGCGCGTGACGAGGAACGGCGTCATGGCATGCACGAGGCGCTCCCACGGGATGACGCGCGGGATGAGATAATTGTCGTGGCAACCGTAGCTGTGGCCGCGGAAATCGGTGTTGTTCTTATAGAGCTTGACCGTGCGCGAGCCGCGGCGCGTGACCTGCCGCGCGCATTCCTCCAGCAGCCGCTCGCCCGCCTTGTCCTGCGCGAGGATGTCCATCAGCGTGGCGCATTCGGGCGTGGAGTATTCGGGGTGCGCGTGGTCGTTGTAGAACCGCGCGCCGTTGCGCAGGACGAGATCGCTCTTGATTTCCTGGAAGGTGAGTTCGCGCGCCGAATCCTGCGAATAATAGTTGGATTCGTCGGTGTCCTGCATCAACTCCTGCGCGCGGAAGCCGCGCGCATCGCGATGCGGATCCTCGGTCGCGTAATCCCACAAATTGGCCACGCCGTGCTGCGCAGCCGAGCGGACGAGCGCGATCGATTCCTCCACGACGTCCGCCTCGGGATCTTCCATGACGGTGATGCCGAGCTCGGTTTCGAGACCGAAGCAGATGGGCCAGGGAGGGGGAGTGGTGTGCATGATGGGGATGGGAAATTTTTGACGGAATTAACGGAATTTTAGGACGGAATTAACGGAATTTTTATGGAGGAAATAAGCTCGGCTTGCTTTGCGGCAAAAGAGGACGAGAGATGACATCCGGCCCCAATTGTCGCCAAGCGAGAGAGTTCATGCATTTCTGTTCTATAGTCGTCGCATTTGGCACAAAATGCAAAATCCGCCCAATGACGCTGGGACGCGAGACCTCTTGGCATTGGGTGGCAGGCGGAAGAGGAAGTAATTCCAAGATCTGCTTTCTCCGGGACACACGTCGTCCTTGCAAAAAATTGGAGATGCTCGCACCGGTCAAACCGCCAAGTGCCAATAGCAGGCAACCCGTGCGCATGCTCAAAGGAGTCGCGCTAAAAGCCAACGTCAGCAGCAGAGAGATGAACACCACCAGCGCCAAGAATAAAAGTAAGCGGGAGGTTTTCACCTGACCTCCTTGGAATTCCCTCGTTCCCAAGTTGTCCTTGGGAACGGTCCTGCGGACGGCAGGTTGGTCCGCGCAGCTTCGCTGCCCCGGACGCGAAGTGCAACTTCGCCTGCAATCGCGTTCCCAAGTGGAACTTGGGAACGAGGGAGCTGGAGGAGGCCACCGATCAAGCTCGGAAGGATGACGGTGAAAGCGATGATAACGCCCGAGGCAGGCGGATAAAGCGAGGACACGATTGCGCACGGAAGCCCAAGGAAGACAAACCAAAGCCCGAAGCTCATCGCCCTTTGTTTCCAGAGAGCGTTCATTTGATTTCTCCCCGCGCTCTTTTCCCGCTCGGGCAACCCTGAAAGGGTTGCGATAATAGAGCGAAGGGTTGGCGCGGAGCGCCTACCCTGGGCATTCCCGCCAAGCGGCCCAACCCTGTAGGGGTTGGATCATTGGCGCGCGAACCGCTACGGGGAACCGATTCAACCCTTTCAGGGTTGGCTGCGTTTTCGACAGACCCAGGGTAGGCGCTGCTGCGCCAACCCTGGGCTATAGGATTTAACCCCTTTGGGGTTGAAAAGGCAGGCAATGGAGTTGCGCGGACAAGTGCGTTCCCAAATGGAGTTTGGGAACGAGGGATCACTGACGTCGTCATATGAGTCCCATAGGTCCTATCCGTCCCATTCGTCCCGCACCCCATACTTAGATAATCGCACTCGCGTCCTGCCGGCGCGGTTTCACGGGCGAGAGCTTCACCACGTTTTCCGGATCGTAGTCGACGAGCTTGAGCCAGTCTTCCGTGATGTCGTTCGGCGGGAAGATGTCGTTTTGCTTGTACTCGACGTTCAGCGCCTCGACGAAGTCGTTCACGTTCAGGCCGGTTTGCGTTTCGGGGTGGGCGATGGCGCGCTTGATGGCGGTTTCTTTCGCGCGCTCGACGATGCCGGCGATGATCGCGCCGCTGACGAGCTCGCCGCGGTGCAGGTATTCGTGGCGACCGCTGCGCAGCGTCACCTCCAGGAAGCGGTTGTCCTCGCGCTGGCTGAATTGCAGGTCGATGACCTTGGCGATGATGGCGTCGATCGCGGCCTGCCGGTTGTCGCCGTGCTCCTTAAGGAGCGCGGGATCGATCGGCAAGTTCGACGGGATATAGATGCGGTAGATTTCCTCCGCGCCCTTTTTCGTGGGGCGCGAGACCTTGATCTTCCGGTCAATGCGGCCCGGGCGCAGGATGGCGGGATCGATCATGTCCGCGCGGTTGGACGCGAGGATGATGACCATCTGTTGCAGCGACTCGATGCCGTCCATTTCGGCGCAGAACATGGGCACGAGCGTGTTGAGGATGCCGCTCGTCCGACCGGCCCGGCGGACCCCCAGAATCGATTCGCACTCGTCGATGAAGATGAAGGGGAGGAAGCCCTCCTTGGCCTTCTCGCGGGCGCGGGCGAAGAGTTCGCGGACCTGGCGCTCGGACTCGCCGACCCACATGTTGAGGATTTCGGGCCCCTTGACGTGCATGAAGTACTCGCGGTGATCCGTGCCGGTCTTCTCGCGCAGTTGCTTCGTGAGGTTGTAAGCGGTGGCCTTGCCGAGCAGCGTTTTGCCGCAGCCGGGCGGGCCGTAAAGGAGGATACCCTTGGGGCTGGTGTGATTGTAGGCCTTAAAGAGATCGTTGTGGAGGAGCGGGAGCTCGACCGCATCGCGCACGGCTTGGCGCGCTTCATCCTGGCCGCCTACTTTTTCCCAAGGGAGCTCGGGCACTTGCTCGAGCAAGTGATCGCGCGATTGCGCACCGGCGACGACTTCCAATGCCACGCGCTGGGACGAATCGAGCCGGATTTCGAGGCCGGGCTTGAGCTTTTCCTTGCCAAGATTGGCCGAGCGAATAACGAGCGTATTGGCCATGCCGCCCTCTTGTCCCACGCGGAGACGGCCATCTGGCAGGAGGTCCTGGATCTTGGCGACGGGTCCACCGGTCTCGAAGCCGAGATCGCCGATGACGACGTAGGCTTCATTGAGCAGGACGCGCGTGCCGACGAGCAGCTTCGACTGCGACAGGCGCGGATCGATGGAGCAATAGAACTCGATGCCGCCATTAATAATAAGGGCAATATCTGCCTTGGGCAGGTTGAGCAATGTGCCGACGCGATTGGCAGGCTGCGTTAATTTAGTCACGGCGGCGTCGAGTTTCTCGACGGCCTGGCGCGCCTGGTCGTTGAGGACCTCCAATTCCTCGATGCGGCGGCGCAGGTAGCCGAGCTCGGTGCGGCGCGGCGAGGCGATGGGATAAAACTGGGTCAGCAAATCGACGAGCTGCAGCGCGGAGAGCGAGTCGAGATTCTCGTCGAGGATGGGCTCAAGTCCCGGGTTGGGGCCTTGCCCGGCAGAGCCCGGCATGGAGGAGTGGAGCGGTGAATTCTCCGGTTCATCGGAGGACTGATTTTTAGGTTTACGTGCCACAGGAAAAGTTAGATGCGAGCGCGGCTTGCGCAAATGGATTCGGTTTTTGCCAGACGACCGTCGCGGGGAACTGACGAGCCGACGGAAAGGAAACGCATCGGGGAAAAGCCCGAGGCTTCCGGGCCGGGCAACCTGCCGCGACCACTGCTGTGCTGGCGCACAATCATGTGATCAGTAGTAGCACACTTCGCGCCAACTCCCAGTTACAACTTTGAGGGGAGGATCCGTTTTTAGATAATGATTATAATGATTCTAAAGATGGGGAATGATTGGCTGCGATCTTCAACCTCTTCCCCCATCATCATAATCATTACAATCATTATCCAAAATTCCCCCGCAGCGATTTCGTAGATACTTTTTCCGCCGTCAACTGCACGCGCAAAGAAATACAAAACAAAATCCCTTGCGCGCATCTCAGCGGGTCGCGAAGCTATCGGCATGAAGTTGTCCGTATGGGTCCAGTTCACCTGGAATCTGAAATCGCTGGCGGCGGAGACGCCCAAGATCGACAAGCGCTACACGGTCGAGGCGGCGACCCCGGACGATCGTCACCTCTTGTTGGCCGCGGTGAGCCGCTCGATGTCGATGGAGCCCGCGTGGAGCGACGACCTGGGCCCGCGCGTCAAGCTGGCGGAGGAGATTATTCAGAGCGCGCTGCCCGCCGGCGAAGTGACGTTTATCGCGGTGAAGCACGGGCAGCGGATCATCGCGACGTCGTGCATCCGCGACTCGGGCGACAAGGTGAGCAACCTGCCGCTGGGCGTGTGTGTGTTGAACGAGTACCGCAACCGCGGGCTCGGCACGTTTCTGCTGCACGAGAGCCTGCGCCGGCTGAAGGAGCGCGGCCTGGAAGAAGCCCGCGTGGTGACGCGCAAGGGCATTACGGCGGACAAGTATCTCTACCCGAAGTACGGCAGCGAGCGTGTGGTGTTGACCGGCGCGCCGGCGTCCGCGGCGGTGTAGTGGCCTCTCCGTGGGACGAATGGGACTTATAGGACGGAGGGGCGCTCCCTTGTCCCATCGGTCCCATATGTCCCATCCGTCCCACTTCCCCTTTATATAAGGGAAATCCGTAGTAGAGTTGCGGCATGCCGATTACGTTGCCAAAGCCCGCCAAGGGCGAAGAAATCATCCAGGATTGGGCCAAGCACAAGCCCGTGAAGCCCGAGTTCGATGTCGCGGTCATCGGCGGCGGCAGCGCGGGGTATGCGGCAGCGCGCACGGCCAACGGGTTCGCGGCCCGGACGATCCTGATCGAAGGCGGCGCGCGGATCGGCGGGCTCTGCATCCTGCGCGGCTGCATGCCGTCGAAGACGCTGCTCGCCTCGGCGCACCGCTGGCACGATATCCAGCGCGGCGCGGAGTTCGGCCTGAACGTCAAGCCGCTCGGCGTCGACATGAAGTTCATCCAGGAACGCAAACGGAAGTTCGTGGACGAATTCGCGGCGCACCGGCATCACCAGCTCGCGGGCGGCAAGTTCACTTTTCTGCAGGGCTTTGCGTCGTTCCTCGATGAGCACACGCTGCTTGTCTCGCATGACGGCCAGCAGCACCTCGTCACCGCCTCGGCTTTCGTCGTCGCCACGGGCTCGGCCATCACGCATGTGCCGGTGCCGGGCCTGTGGGAAACGGGCTGCTGGACCAGCGACGAGGCGCTCGACACGGAGACGATCCCGAAGCGGTTGGCCGTGCTCGGCGGCGGCGTGATCGCGGTGGAGCTGGGCCAATTTTTCGCCCGCGTGGGATCGAAGACGACCATCCTGCAACGCGGCGCGCATCTGGTGCGCAACTACGATCCCGATGTCGGCGCGGAACTGGAGCGCGCCTTCGCCGCGGAGAAACTGAGCGTCCGCACCGGCGTCAAATTGCTCGAGGTCAGCAAAACGAAGAAGGGCAAGAAGATCGCTTTTGAATGCGACGGCAAGCGCGAGGAAATTGTGGTGGACGAAATCCTCTATGCCATGGGGCGCGCGCCGGCCCTCAAGGGATTGAAGCTGGAGAACGCGGGCGTGAAGATTGACGATGGGAATTTGCACGTCGATGGTCATCTCGCCACGTCCGTGCCGCATATTTTTGGCGCGGGCGATGCGGTCGGCCCGTTCGACGTCGTGCACATCGGCATCCAGCAGGGCGAGGTCGCGGCGCGCAACGCCGTGCGTCTGGTCCGCGGCGAGACCGCCAAGCCCGAGGTGATCGACTATCGCCTCAAGGCGCTGGTGACGTATACCGACCCGGAGATCGCGTCGGTCGGCCTGACGGAGACCGAGGCGAAGGAGCAGGGCCTCGATTTCCACTGCGCCAGTTATCCCTTCAACGACCACGGCAAGTCGATGGTTGGCGGCCACCACTTCGGCTTCGTAAAATTGCTGGCGGAGAAAACGCGCGGCGAGATTATCGGCGCGGAAATCATCGGCCCGCACGCCTCGGAGTTGATCCACGAACTGATCGCCGTCATGCGCTACAAAGGCACCGCGCAGGAGCTCGGCCTGATGCCGCATTATCATCCCACGCTGGCGGAAATCATCACTTACCCGGCGGAGGAAATTGCCGACAAAGTCCTCGCCGACTGCGTGCCCGAGCACGTGTTGAAGCATTTCTAGGCGCGTGGGAAGAACGCCAAGAGATCTTTCATGAGGATCATCTATCTGCCTGCGGCGAGGCGCGAACACGATCGCAAGCTCGCACGAGTTGCCCTCCGGCCATTCACCACCCATTCCATTGTTGATTTTCTGGATGATATCTCCCATTTGGAAAACCAAATAAGAGAGTGCTCCCATCACCGCCAGGTTTCAGGCGCGTCGATCGGCTATTTCCGAGTGGGTCCAAGCCCGATCTACTCATATAGCCTGATTTATCGTCTGCGCGAGGGAAACGCTTGTGTCATCGCCGTAGCTGCACCGCACCGACGGCCCTTTTACTGGAGGCGAAGAAAGTTTTAGGAAAGTCCGTACCGCTGCATGGCCTGCGCCCGCAGGTCAGCGGAATCGATCCCCTTGAAGCCGGAAGCCTCAAAGTCTGCCCAGCGTTTTTCCAATTCTTCGTTGGTCAATTCAGGTTCTTCAAGAGAATCGAGAGATTGAGCCAATCGATGGAGCAACCGCGCTTGTTCTTCCGGCGCCAGCTTAAGGGCTTCGGCTTCGAGTTCGGCGATGCTCATGTCTCTATCATGCTCTGGAGCGGCTCAAATGCAAGCCGTCCCCCCCGCCGTTTCGATCATGAAATGTGCACTTTTTTCTTCGATTTTTCGGCGCAGACGCGCAAACGTCGGGCTGGGCCGATTTCCTTTCGTGCGCGAATGGGCATCCAAGAACCCCTTTAACTCGTAATTCCCTATGAACATGCAACAGGTCACTGGACTCAGCCTCCTCCTTTTTCTGGCCGCGCGGCCTTCCGCGCCGGCGCAGGACGCCGTGCCGCATGCCGACCTTTTGGGCGCCGCCAAGTACCAGCGCGCCGACACGAATTTCTACGGCCGCGGCGATGTGCTCCGCGCGCATCCCGGCGCCGTCATCGTTTCCCAGGGCGCCGTGATGAAGACCGGCGACGACTATTTCTATACCTCCAAAACCAAGGCGCCGAAGACCCTCTACGCCGAAACGCTCAACGACTGGATCGAGCCGATCACGCCGCCCGACATGCCCGCCTCGCTCGGCGTGCCGAATGACGCCATGGCCATCCGCGAGCCACAGGGCGACGTGCAGATCGCGCTGCCGAACGCGCCGACCAATTTCACCGCCGTGACGCCGAACATGACGTTCCCCAACGGCTCGATCCTCAAGACCGGCGACGGCGCCTCGGTGGCCGTGCTTTTCGGCGGCGTCGATTCCGCGCGGCTTATGCCGAATTCCGAGGCGGCCGTGCAGCAGACCGTGACCGACAAAACGCGCGCGGCCGAGGTTGATCTCACCTCGGGCGGCGTCTTCTCCAAGGTCGGCACGCAGGTCGGCGTCGATGGCAAGTACGAGGTGCATACGGCCAACGGCAACGCGCTGGCGGCGGGCGGCGATTTCGCCACGATCATCGCGAACGGCCGCACGGATGTGTGGGTCGCGAATGGAAAAATCGAGCTCAACCACACCGACGGCAGCAAGGGCGTCAGCGCCAGTTCCGATGGCACCGGCCCGCTGAAGGTGATGCGCCTCCCCGCGATGTCCGATCCGCACGCCTCCTTCGCCGCCGATACGGAGACGCTTTCCGCCGTGATGAATTTTATCCCGCTCGCCGATCAAAAGCTGAAGGCCCTGCGCGCCAAAAAAGAGGGCGGGGCGACGTTGAGCGCGAATGAGGAAGCCTATCTCGCGCGCATCAAAAAAGTGCCTTCGGTGATCAAGCTCGCGCTGGTGGAGCCGCCTGCACCCGCGCCGGTGGTCGCCGCCGCGTCCACGCCCGCGCCGATGGCGTCCACGCCGACCGCCGAGTCACCGGCACCTGTCCCGGCCACGGCGGAAACGCCCGTCCCTGCTGCTTCGGTCTCCACCCCGGTCGCGACGACGCCCGCCGCGAAGCTCGTGCCCCCAACCAAGGAACCGCTTAATGTCAACGTCCACCCGGATGGCACCGTCGGCTTTCGTGGCGTGAAGTTGGAGCTCGCCGCCTTTCAGGCGAAG
>CAZZWT010000064.1:0-12266 GCA_964657775.1 uncultured Candidatus Methylacidiphilales bacterium
CGCGGCGAGGTCGTCGCCCTGGTAACCCTTGATGTACGCGCCGGCCATGACGGAGCCGAGATACGTGTCCTCGCCCGCGCCCTCGGTGATGCGGCCCCAGCGCGCGTCGCGGGCGATATCAACCATCGGCGAGAAGACCCAGCGGATGCCGTCGTCCGCGGATTCCGCCGCGGCGACATGGGAAGCTTGCCGCACCAAATCGGGGTCGAACGTGGAGGCGAGCGCGAGCGGAACCGGGAAGGTGGTGTGATGGCCGTGGATGACATCGAAGCCGAACAAAATTGGAATGTGCAGCCGGCTCTTCTCCATCGCGACATGTTGGAAGCGATTGGTCGCCTTCGCGCCGACGACGTTGAAGAGCGAGCCGATTTGGCCATCCGCGATCAGGTTGTTGAGGTCATCGCGGGCGTGCCCGGGACCGGTCATGGCGCCGGCGGAATATTGGGTCAACTGCCCGATTTTTTCCGCGAGCGTCATTTGGCTCAGCAACTTTTCCACGCGCGCGTTGAGCGCCTTGCCAGCCAGTTGTGCATTCGGATCGGCGACGACCGGAGCCTCTTCCTCTTCGACCGCCCACGGGCTGGGCAGGTAATTGGATACGCCGCCGAGCACGCCTAACGCCAATAGCAAGAGGCACAGAAACGACGCGATGGCGGGCTCGCGATGCGGCAGATGAATCGTGATGACACGCTTGGGTTTCGTCGACATGGGTGCTCAGACGCCCTCAGTGGAAACGACGCCTATTACAAACTGGATCAATCGTCCCGTCTGGCAAGCCCGCAGGTGTTAGGCGTACTTAAGAAACGGATCACCACCCGCTGCCGTCGATGACGAGCGTGGCCGTTTCCTTTGCACCCGGGGCGAGCCAGCGCAAGCCTTCGCCATGATGGATCGCGTTGGGCAGGCCGGTCCACGGCTCGACGCAGTAGAAATTGGATTCGGGAGCCATCGTCCACGTGGTGACGGCGTACCAGGGCACGGAGCCGGGATGGTTGAGCTTGAAAACGAGAGCACGGTCGGCTTTCTCGCTGTAGAGCGCGACTTCGCCCGTGGTCGGGGCGATCTGGAAGCGGTCGATGATGGTGGGATCGGCGATGTTCAAGGTGGAGGCGTTGGCGGGCTCGCGCACGATGGCGCCGTCGGCGGATTGACGACCCCACGCTGCGCAGGGAAGCTCTAATTTCCAGTCGGCGCGGTCCGTGTGCGGCAGGGCGAAGTAAAAATGATGACCAGTGTAATAGGGCAGGGGCTCCGTGCCCGTGTTGGTTGTCTCGAAACGGACTTCGAGTTGCGAGCCCGTCAGAAGGCTCACGACGACATCAAACTGGAAGGCGAACGGATAGGATTTGCGCGTGTCCTCGGAATCGACCAGTCGCATGCGGAGGGAATTTTCCGCGCTGTCCGCGATCACGGCAAACTTCGCGTCGCGGGCGAAGCCGTGCTGGGCCATCGGGCGAACCGTGCCTGCGGCGTCTTTCCATAGCTCATTCTTTCCATCGACGAAATGGCGCGCGATGAACGGAAAGAGAACAGGATTGCCGCCCCGAACCTTTAGGATTTTCGACCAATCAGCGTCATCGGGCCAGGTGATGATCTCGCGGCCCTTTCTCTCCCAGCGCAGAATGCGCGCGCCGTGATCGGCGGAGACAAGGACTTTATTTTCGCCGTCCGCGAGTTGGAACGCAGGTTGGTTCTGGAAAAGGAGGGGGCTTTTCATATGATGATCTGGTATGCCTGTTGAAACCGTTATGGACGAGCCCAAAAGCATTCCCGATGCGACTAATACCAAGGCGATTGCCGACGCCTACGAGGCGTGCACCAAAATCGCGCGCGAGCATTATGAGAATTTTCCCGTGGGTAAGCTGGTGCCGAAGGGGATGCAGAAGCACGTGCACGCTGTCTACGCCTTTGCCCGCACCGCGGACGACCTGGCCGACGAAGGCTACGCGGGCAGCGGCAGAGCCGAGGGCAAGCGCGATGTGATGACGCCGGAAGAACGGCTGGCCGCGCTGGAGGATTGGGAACGGCAGCTTTGCTCGCCGCCCGGAACGCCGGGGCTGAATGTCATCTTCATCGCGCTGCATGAAACGATTCGCGAACTGAACCTGCCGTTCTCGCTTTTCACCGATTTGCTTTCTGCATTCAAGCAGGATGTGGTGAAGAAAAGGTACGCGAATTTTGATGAGGTGCTTGATTATTGCCGCCGCAGCGCGAACCCGGTCGGGCGGCTCGTTCTTCTGCTGCACGGCAAGCGCGAGGAGGAGTTGCATGTTCTCGCGGATCATATTTGCACCGGGCTGCAGCTCGCGAATTTCTGGCAGGATGTGGGCGTTGATCTGGAGAAGGACCGCATGTACTTGCCTGAGGATGACCGGAAAAAATTCGGTGTGACCGAGGATGCACTCTTCGCGCGGTTGGCGACGGATCATTACCGCCAGTTGATCGCCTTTCAAGTGACGCGCGCGCAGCAGATTTTCGACAAAGGCGCGCCGCTGACGAAGAAGCTGCGCGGCCTGTTGCGGCTCGAGATCCGGCTCACGTGGTTGGGCGGGACGACGATCCTGCGCAAGATTGAGGCCTTGAAGTACGACACGCTGAACCATCGACCGACCGTGGGCAAAGCCGACATGGCCGCCTTATTTTTGAAAGCTTTGATTTCATGAGCGAAAATCCGCCCGATAAAATACCCGACCTGCCGGGAAGCAACGCGATCACGAAGTCGGCGAAATCGAACCTGGCGCTCTCGTTTGCCGCGCTGCCCCAGGCGGAGCGCGATGCCATGTCGGTTTTTTACGCCTTCTGCCGCGTGGTCGATGATGTGGCCGACTCGACCGAGTTGTCGATCGAGGAAAAGACGCGCCAGCTCGGCGAGTGGCGCAAGGAAGTCCACCGCGCCTACATGGGCACGCCGCTGACGCCGCTGGGCCGCGAGATGCAGCAGATTATCCGAACCTATCTCATCGCTCCGACGCCGCTGGAGGAAATCCTCAACGGCATGGAGATGGACATGTCGATCATGCGCTATCCGTCGTTTGCTTCGCTCGAGCAGTATTGCTATCGCGTGGCCAGCGCGGTCGGGCTGGTTAGCATCGATATTTTCGGCTGCCGACAGGCGCAGACGCGCGACTACGCGGTGGCGCTCGGCATGGCGTTTCAGCTCACCAATATTTTGCGCGATGTGAAGAAGGACGCCTCGTTTGGGCGCATCTATCTGCCGCTCGATGAACTGGCCGCGTTCGGCGTGAGCGAGGCTGATATCCTGCAGGGCCGCTTCAATGAAAAAATGCGGCAGTTGTTCCGCTTCCAGACCCTGCGCGCCCGCCATTATTACGCCAAGGCGCATCGCCTGATGGTGCCGAGCGACCGGCCCAAGCTTCTCGCGGCGGAAATCATGCGGGAGAATTACGAGGAGCTGCTCAATAAGATCGAGCGGCGCAATTTCGATGTGATGTCGACCGATATCCGGAACAGCAAGTGGGCGAAGATTTGCCTCGTTCTCAGCGCGAAGAAAAAGGAGAAGCAGGCCTTGGCGCGGCCGCCGAAACCGAAGAAGGTCGTCGTTCTCGGTGCGGGCTATGCGGGTCTCGCTGCGGCCAAAGAGCTGATTCTGCGTGGGCATGACGTGACGCTGATCGAGGGCCGCGCTTTGCTGGGCGGCCGCGCGCACAGTTTCGTCGATACGAAGACCGGCCTCGTCCTCGACAACGGCCAGCATATTCTAATGGGTTGCTACCACGATTCGCTCGCGTTTCTCAAGCAATTGGGCGTGGGGGATAGGCTCTACTCGCCGCCGCGCATGGCGGTGCCGTTTGTCAGCGAGAAGGGCCGCAGTCTCCTGGCCGCGACAGCGCCGGCACCGCTTCACCTGCTCTCCGCGCTGCTTGGTTTCAAAGAACTCACCGCCGGGGATAAATTCGCGGCGATCAAGCTGGCGGTACGCATGCGCCTCGGTCAGGACGCCCATGCGAATGAGACGGTGGAGACCTGGATGAAGCGCTGGGCGCAGACGCCCAATCTCATCCGCGCGCTGTGGGAACCGCTCTGCATCGCCGCGCTGAATGAGCCGGTCTCCACGGCCTCGGCGACGCTTTTTGCCACGGTGATCCGCCGCTCCTTCCTGGCCGGCGCCGCTGACGCAAACATCCTGTTGAGCCGCGTAGGTCTGAGTGAACTTTTCGCCCCGGAGACGCGGCAGTTGATCGAGATGTGTCGCAGCACGATCCGCACGCAGATGCCCGTGACCAGCTTGCGCTTTGACGGTGCGACGTTACGCGAGATCAAGCTGGCCGATGGCTCCACGCTGCAGCCCGAAGCGGTAGTCAGCGCGTTGCCATGGCACGTGCTGCGCGGTCTATTGCCGGAGGAGAGCAAGCTGGCCCAGGCGTGCGGGCAGATCCAAGACGCACCGATTGTGAGTCTGCATCTCTGGCTGGAGCGGCCGATTCTCAACGAACCTTTCGTGGGGCTGCTCGATTCACCCGTGCACTGGATTTTCAGCCGCGATCATATTCACGGCCCGAACCCGGAGGGGCAGGAGGGCCATGTCATCACGGCGGTCGTCAGCGGTGCGCGCGATTTGGTGGAGAAAACCGGGCCGGAACTGGAGGAGCTAACGATGAGGGAGATCGCGCGCTTGATGCCGGAGGCCGCCGGCGTGAAGGTGCTGCACCGCATGGTCTATAAGGCGCGGAGCGCGACCTTCGCCGCCACGCCGGAGGCCGAGCCACTGCGTCCCGACGCGACGACCGAGTGGTCCAACCTGTGGTTGGCAGGCGACTGGACGAATACCGGGCTGCCCGCGACGATCGAGGGCGCGATCGCCAGCGGACTCCGCGCAGCGCGGACGGTGGATGCGGCAACGCTACCGGCTAAGGCTTGATCTGCGTGTAGGCGCCGGTGTCTTTGTAAGACTTCGAGATGAAGCCCGGGCAGACCAAGGCACTTTCTGCGGGGATGGTTGACGAGGGCTTGGCCGGGATGAACACGGCGTTGTTGGCCTTGTAGGCCACGATCATTCCCTGATCGCCAAGCGGTCCCTTGCCGGAAAGCGTGAGATCGAGTCCCGCGCCCGGTGTGTTGGGATAGGTGACGGTCTCGCCCGTGGTGTAGACGACGGGAAGATCGGGCGGCGCGGCGCTGGTGATGCCGGTTGTCGTCGTGGCGCCGGCGGTGAAATCCCAACTGATGTTGGAACCGGCAATGTTGGAATAATCGGAGGTCGTGGTGACGTAGGCCTTCGTGGAGCCGATGGCGAACGGCGTGGCGTCGGGCGTGTAACTATTTTCCAAAAGATTACGCGCGATGCCCTCGGATCGTCCCACTGCCGGAGTGCCTTCGCCCACCGGGTAGACGCCGTTGTTATCGGTGGCGTAGAGCGAAAGGAGCGTGCTGATGACGTGGGCGCTTTCGACCGCACGGGCAAGGCGCGCTTTGGCGAGGTACTGGCTCACCGGAAAATAGGCGGCCAAGCAGAGCAGGAGAAGAATCCCGACGATGACCTGAAACTCGGTTCGAGTGAATCCGGACTGGCTCAGGCGCTCAGGTCGGGAACGAAAAGGAAAATGGAACACGCGCTTTATCTTGGCGCGAAGCGGGGCACCTTCGCCAACAAAAAGAAAAAGGCGGCCTGGACGAACCAGACCGCCTCTTTCTACTGAATTCAAGACTTGAGATTAACCGCCACCTGCAGCCGTGCTCGCGTTGGTGGTACTGGCATCCCCGCTATTATTTTGGCCGGTAACCAAAGTCACAGTTTTGTTTCCACCTGAAATTGCGGAATTAGCAAACTTGGCCGAATTGTTGATGAAGAACACCGCAACACCGTCCTGGCTGAAAGGATTGCCAGAGGCCGGTAGACAAGTAATGGCCGTGCTAATGGCAGCCTTCAAGTTAGGCACTGTGCCACCGGTAACGCTCGACCAGAGCAGCGGGAGATAGTTGTAAGAGGTCGAACTCAAACCAGCACCACCGTTGACCGCAAAATCCCAAGAGATGTTGGTTTTCTGGATCGTCGTGGCCGCGCTCGCGGTCGTGCCCGTATATTTGGTTGCCGTGCCGCCCGAGATGAAGAAAATTGCTGGATCGGTGACATAGCCGCCGCCGAGGAGTTGTTGAGCAATCAAACCTGCATCGGCGCCACTGACATCGGGATATGTTTGGCTATTATCGTTTGCGTAGGAATACATTGCCAAGCCTATCGCATGAGCCGATTGCATCCCGGAGCTCTGCTTGGCTTTCTTGATGCCGTTCGTAATGGGGCCGAGGGCTACGCCAGCGAGAATGGCGATGATCCCTATAACCACGAGGAGTTCGACGAGGGTGAAACCGCCTCGACTGGGGACTCGAGCGGCACTATGGAGTAGACGGATGTTCAACATAGAGAAAGAATAAGGGATTTCCGCCTAAGTGTCAATAAAAGAAACGCAAATTTTCACAAAAAAATCCTAAGACGATGAATTTGGGTTTTGGTTTCAAAAAAATTAAAATAGTCGTAGAGCGCCGCAGTTTTAAATTTATTATGCAAAAAAGAAATGTGGCCCAAGTAAACCCAAGCCACTATTAATTAACAATTACTGCTAGTTATCAACCGCCACCAGGTGCCGTATTAGCGTTTGTGCTGCTTGCGTCACCGGTGTTGTCCGTCCCCGACACCATCGTGATAGTCTTAGAACCTCCAACAATCGCCGCGTTGACAAATTTGGCCGAATTGTTGATGAAGAACACCGCAACACCGTCTTGGCTGAAAGGATTGCCGGAGACGGGCAGACAGGTGATCGGCGTGCTAATGCCAGCCTTCAAGTTAGGCACTGTGCCACCGGTAACGCTCGACCAGAGCAGCGGGAGATAGTTGTAAGAGGTCGAACTCAAACCAGCACCACCGTTGACCGCAAAATCCCAAGAGATGTTGGTTTTCTGGATCGTCGTGGCCGCGCTCGCGGTCGTGCCCGTATATTTGGTTGCCGTGCCGCCCGAGATGAAGAAAATTGCTGGATCGGTGACATAGCCGCCGCCGAGGAGTTGTTGAGCAATCAAACCTGCATCGGCGCCACTGACATCGGGATATGTTTGGCTATTATCGTTTGCGTAGGAATACATTGCCAAGCCTATCGCATGAGCCGATTGCATCCCGGAGCTCTGCTTGGCTTTCTTGATGCCGTTCGTAATGGGGCCGAGGGCTACGCCAGCGAGAATGGCGATGATCCCTATAACCACGAGGAGTTCGACGAGGGTGAAACCGCCTCGACGAATAAGTCGAGCGGCACGACGGAAATTGAGACGGGGAGTTAGCATGCGTGTTACCGTAAGAGAACTCGCAAGCCAGCGTCAATGCGATAAGTGAGGTATTCGCGTTAATAAAGAAGATTAATGCGTACCTCTTGCAATATTAAGGACCTCGAACAAGCCCTTTACCCAAGCTGCCCCAAAGCAGAAAATGATTCCACTCCCTTTCCATCCGCAGACGACTATGCTTTACTCGGCGGCATGCCGAACCCGTTGTCTTTGGAGGAAATCATTCGCAAGGATTGCCTCCCCATGCGCGATTGCATGCTGACGATCACCGACGCCAACGGTGAGGCGGCGTTTCTCTACTTCAAGGAGGGCGAACTGATCGAGGCCAATTACGCGGCCCTTTGGGGCAAAGAAGCGCTGGCGCAAATCGTGACCTGGAAGCTGGCCGACAGCACCGTGGCCCCGCTGCCGCTGGGCATCAAGCGCTCGCTGTGGGACCAGATCGAATTTCTGCTCAACCCGGGCATGGCCACCGCCAGCGGCAAGGTTGCGCTGCGGCCCTCTTTCAACGCTACCCAGAAATCGGCTCCGGCGACCCCTTTCGACCGCTTTAAGGGGATCACCGGCCTGCTGAAAATGATCCAGATCGAGAAGGGCAAGGAGAACGTCATTTTCGATGCGCCGGACGGGCAGGGTGATACCGATGCGACGGCGTGGCTGGTCGATTTTGCTGACCGCGCGAAGTCCGTGGGCGATACGCTCGGCTTTGGCATTTGCGAGAAGTGGACGATCGACACGGAAAAATATCAGGTCGTGGGGTTGAACCACGACGAGAGTTTCGTCGTGCTGCTGCGCCGCAAGGATGACTTTCAGGATGACCTCGACACGGCAATCAATGCCGTGCTCGATTAGGATTTCGGTACGATATTATGGCCACGAAACTTGAAGATGCCCTGCGCAAGGTGACCGCTCTCCCCGGCGTGAAGGCGGCGTTTGTCTTCGATCAATTCCACGCCATCATCGCGCGCGATGTGCCCGGCCAATACAGCAACGATATCCTGAAGCGGATCGCCTCGCAGCTTTACCAACTCGCGCTCTTCAGCTGGAAATCGAAGGTGCTGACGCAGGAATTCCGGCTCGTGTATGATAAATATGCGGTCTATTGCCGGCTCTTTGCAAAGAACTTTTATCTGGTCGTCTTCATGGAGAAGAACCTGGAGCCGGGCGATTTCCGGCAGCCGCTCAATCTTTCCGTATTGGTGCTCGATCGCGCGCTGCGGACGGAGGATGTGTTCGAGTCGAACCGCTCCATGGTGAAGGTCGCGCAACTGGCCGAGCATTCCTTGAAGGAATCGCACGAGGCCGACGATAGTTTTGCCGGTCAATTTCGCCGTCTCTGCGTCACGTATCTGGGCCAGACCGGCCGCGATCTCGTCGATCTCGCGATGGAGGAACAATACCTTTTCCCGCCACTGCGCACCGAGGACGAGATGCGTCGCCTCCGCGACCACGCACTCGGCCATATTATTCATCCGCTGAAGCGGGAGATTATTCAGGCGGAGTCGAAGAAGCTGCTGGAGAAGGCGATGAATAATTACGCGTAGGCGCCGTTGTCGATTGCCGCGGAACGAATGGGTCCGTTTTAATTTCGCGCCGCCACGCCTGCTTGACCTACCCTTTGCACTCCATTAGAAGTAGAGTATCATTATGTCCACATTCACCGATAACTCCAAGCGCCCTGTGACCACCACTCCCATTGATCCCGCCCGTCCTGCGACGCCTGCTGCCGCCAACGGAACCCGCACGACCACCGTGCTGACCTCCGACTGCGAATTCAAAGGCGCGCTGGCTTTTTCCGGCGAATTGGAACTGCATGGCCGCCTCGAAGGCACGATCGAATCCGAAGGCGGCGCGCTGACTGTTGGCGAGCAGGCGCTGATCAAGGCCGAAATCAAGGTCAACGATGTGCTGATTTACGGCAAGGTGCAGGGCAACATCTACGCCACGGGCCGCATCGAGCTGCGCGGCAAGGCCGAGGTTTACGGCGATCTCCACAGCAACCGTCTGGCCATGGATGACGGTGTCGTGTTCGTCGGACGCTCCAACGGCCTCAACGGCAAGACCACCCCCGCGAGCGATTTCGCGAAGATGTTCACCCGCCTCGGCAACTCCGACAAGCCGACGACCGCTTCGACCACGGCCTCAAAGGCCTAGTCGTTTTCGGTAACCGCCGCACCGCGTGCGGCGGTTACATTTTGAAAGGTAGACGGCGCAGGCCCTGCGCCAAAACGGTTGCGCGAGCGCGACCGCATGGGTTCGCGCGTCAACAAGAGCGCGCTCTCTTGGCAATCACTTACTAAGGGCCTCTCGCAAACGGGACGCTGGCAGAGCAAAGGCCTGCGCTGGCCACCTTAGGTGATCAGGCCTTCTTGATCTTACCATCCTTCCCATCATCCTTATCGGACGCGGGAGTGAACGGCACGGCGACGAGATCCTTGCGCGGTAAATCGGTCAACGTGTGGATCGTCTCAATGCCGGCGCGCTCCATGTCGCCCACGATGCCGTGCACCTGCGCGACGAGAAAATTGTGCGCCATGTAGCAGGGAATCGCCATGACCAGCCCCGCCGCCGTCGTAATCAGTGCGAGATAAATGCCCTGCGAAAGCTCGCCGACGGAGGCGGTGCCGCTGGTGCGGTTGATCTGCACAAACGCGTCGATCATCCCCAGCACCGTACCAAGCAAACCGAGCAGCGGCGCGACATAACCGATCGTGCCCAGCAGCGAAATATTCGCCTCCAGATTCGGAATTTCCAGCTGCGCGATTTCGCGCACCACCTCGCGCAACTCAGCAGGCGGAAGGTGCCGCTTATAGATCGCCGTGCGCACAACGGAAACGATGGGCCCGTGACCTTCCTCGCAGCGGGTGATCGCTTACGCATACGCCGGCAAGAAATTCACTCACGTTCATGCGCGAGCGCTTGTAGTAAAATAGCCGCTCGAAAAACACGCCCAAGGCCACCACGCTGAGCACCGAAAGCACCCCCATCAGGTAGCCGCCATGCTGCACCATCTGGAACGCGCTCATCGATTCCTGCACCGGGGCGATGGGCGTCTGCGCGAAAAGGTGGATCATGTTCAAGTTACCAGATAAAGGACTTCGCCTCGGCCACAACCGTGTCGCCCTTGAGGACGGTGAAGCGCCACGAAACCACCGGACCATACGCGAGGTAGGCTTTGTTTACGACTGCAAAGTAAGAGCGGACCGCGCCGGAGACCGCGGGCATCGGCTGGGTCAGCGTGCGGACGATCTCCTTGCTCTTCACTTCGCGATACTCAAAGCGCGCGGTGAAGTCGGCCTTCGGTCCGTCATTGGCCCAGGTGATGGTGAAGTAATGGCCGCGGCGTGCGTTGATCTGTTCCTGCGTCACCGCGCCCCAATTGAGGTAGGTGACCTCGTAGTGCAGCGCATGATTATCGCCGCCGCTGCCGGGGCCGTCGTCCTGCACGTCGTGAATTTTTTTTACCGAAAGTTTTTTATCGAGCGCGATCTTCTCATGAATTTTCAACGAGGCGTTGTCCGCGTTCTGCGTATCGGCCAGGTTGTCCAGTGTCGATGCGCGGATGAAATGTTTCTGCGCCGGGCCCACGTCGGCATCGGTCGGACCAGTGTCGGTCTGGTCGGAAATAACCGGGCCGTAAGTGCCCTCTGCCGGCTCAGCCTTAACCGGCGGCAGGGAGGTCGGCGTCTTAGTCACCTTCGGCGGCGCGGTGTCCGTCGTCTGGGCAAGGGCCGCGACCGGCAACAAAACGGCCGAAGCGATTAAAGGCATCCAACGCATTCAGGAGACTAAGGAAGGGGCCGCCTATGTGTCAATTCCGCGCGAGGTCAACCGGCGACCAGATCATACTCGTTCGCCGCGAGAACGGTGAGTGCCGCGAACTCGCCGACGGGCAGTTCCTTCGGCACGAAGACGCGGCCATCGACCTCGGGCGCGTCGCCTTCACTGCGGCCCACGCCGGGCGATTCGACTAGCACGCGGACTTTGCGGCCGATGGCGGCGGCGGTTTGCTCCAGAGCGATCTTGCGCTGCAGCGCCATCGCTTTTTTCCAGCGCGCTTCTTTCGTGCGCGCCGGCAGGTGACCTTCGCGCTTGGCGGCGCGGGTGCCTTCCTCCTGCGAGTATTTGAAAACGCCGAGGCGCTCGAAACGGACTTCCTGAATAAAGTCGAGCAGCGTGTCGAAATCCTCCGTCGTCTCACCAGGGAAGCCGGCGATGAACGTAGTGCGCAATGTGATGCCCGGGACGCCCGCACGGATGCGCTTGATCAAATCGCGGATGTGCTGCGAGGACGTTTCCCGGCGCATCGCCTCGAGCATGTTGTCCGAGATGTGCTGCAGCGGCATGTCCACATAGCGCGCGACCTTCGGGCATTCCGCGATGGTCTGGATGAGCTCGTCGCTCCAATGGGCCGGATGCGTGTAGAGCAGCCGGATCCAAAAATCGCCCTCGATCTTGTTCAGCTCCCGCAGCAGGTAAGTGAGCGAATCGCCGCGCGAGGAATCGATCTGCTGCCGCGGGCCGGCTTTTTCCGTCCAGCGGTCCATGCCGAAGTAAGTCGTGTCTTGCGAAATGAGATTGAGCTCCTTCACGCCCTCGGCGACCAGCGCGCGCGCCTCGGCCACGATGGAGGCGACGGTTCGGCTGCGATGACGACCGCGCATCTGCGGGATGATGCAGAACGAGCAGGGATGGTTGCAACCCTCGGCGATCTTGACGTAGGCGGTGTGCGACGGCGTGAGGCGGAAACGGGGCGTGTCAAAATCGGGGATGAACCGCGGCTGCGGCGTGACGAAATTCTCCGGCAGGCCATCGGCGGGCGCCTCGTGGTCCTTGTCGAGCAGGCCCTGAATAATCGGCGCGATTTGCGTGAGCTGATCGAGGCCGATGAACGCGTCCACCTCGGGCATCGAGGTGCGCAGCTCGCCGGCGAATCGCTGCGCCATACAACCGGCCACGATCAGCTTCTGCGCGTG
>CAZZWT010000065.1:0-11023 GCA_964657775.1 uncultured Candidatus Methylacidiphilales bacterium
AACCGGTGATCTTCCCGAAGAGCTCGGCCATGCAGGCCTTGTCATCCACACCACGGCACAGCGCGTGCGCGTGATCGCGATAGGCGGTGATCACGGCGTCGTCTTCATTCAGCACCGAAATCGTGCCGACGGCGACTGCTTCCTGGCCGTTATAGAGATGGCAAAAGCCCTTGATCTTGCCTTGCTGAAACGCCTGCTTCGCTTTCTCCTCGAAATGGCGGATGTGCACCATTTGGCGGTAGAGCGCAATCTTCTGTTTCGGTTCCAAATCGGGAAGGCGGGAAGAGTTGCTCGTTTTCGAGTTTTTAACGGCAGGATCGGCGGTCGGCATATCGCGGAACTATGCCTAGCGGAGGCGATTAGATCAAGAGGCTTTGCTGGAAAATTTGCGAAAAACTGAGGTATAATTGGGGCAATCTCAACTTATCGGCACGCTAATGGAAAACTTATGCTTTTCCTCGTACATTTATGCATAAACGGCTAGGAAACTATCTATGCCCAAGATTTTCGCTGCGCTCACGATCGGTTTCGCGCTCAGTCTCGTCGCCACCCTCGCCGGATGTTCCGGCACCAACGGTCTGGATGTCGGTTCCAGCCACGAGGCCGAACCAAACGGGAGTTACACCGGTCAGACGCTGAATAGCTCCGTGACGGACCAAAATCCGCATCCGGGTGGCGATAACTCGTATCCCTCGTCCGTTTCGGATCAGGGCGTCGTACCCCCGCCGCCGGATAAGAGTGATGGTCGCTGAGCATTTCATGCAAAGGCGCACAGGTCGCTTCGACGAACAGAAAGATTCGGAAGCAAAGTTCTCTTTCAATCCTCAGCCTTTCCTTTGCGATCTTTCGTCTTTGGGTGAAACTTCGCTCACTCGCTTTCGGACGCGCAGGTTTGGCGAATGCCTTGATCATCGAACCGCTCATTAGCTACGGATTCTGCAGGCGAAAAAGCTGGATGTTTGCCAGGGTCTCGGAGGCGGGGAAACTGTGGCGGGTAAGCTCGGGCCGGGATCCGTCGCCGGGGTTGGCTTGGTGGGAGGGAATCGTCGCAGCGAGCGCGTAACCGGGAGGATTTGGCATCGGGTGTCCGAGAAGGTTGATCACCCAGGTTGGCCCTGATTTCAATCGGGCCAAAGCCTCCGCACCCAGATTAGCTTGCAGGGCCTGATTGGGCCTGACCGCTGGCAGATCCAGCACCGGTCGCACGAGATATCGATCGCCGAGATAGAAAATCGCCGCGTCTCCCGTCCATGGCGGAACCGAGACGATCGTGACGTCCCGTTGGCGAGCCGTCGCTGGATCGGCGTCAAGGCGGGCCGCGATGTCCTGCCATGCAGGGGGCACGGGTTGGAAGATTTCGGAATAAACCGGAAAGACCCAGGAGGCCGGCACCTCGCGCCCGAGCGGATGAGCCCAATAGGAAAGGGTCGCAAAATTGCAGACGACGACGACGAAGCAGGCGAAAAGGTGAAGCTCGGGCTGTGCAACCAGGCGGTGAAGGATCAGAAAAAACAGCAGCAGGATGAAGATCAGCAAGTGGGGTTCGTAGCGTAAAATGGCGTAATAATGATTGCCCTCCGAACCGAAAACGGCGGCGGTCGCGACTGTTTGAATGAGAACAGTCAGGAAAATGAACGCGACAAGTTGCTCCTGAAAAAGCGCTGGTAAGCGACGGCGGAGGAAAAAAACGACCAGCAGCCCCGCGCCCAATAGCAGCGGCAGGCAGTTTACGGCGTCGAGATCGACGATACTCGCCAAAAGGCCCGTGCCAAAAAGTTGAAGCCAACGACCAAAATCATTTTCGAGTATGGGCAGGATCGTATGGCTCTCCGCCAGCGACGGTCCCAACAAGTAAGCCCAGGCCTGCCACGAAAAGAGCCCGATGCCAGCCGCGCCCAAGTACGGCCAAACGGTGTCCCAGCGAAAAGTTATGCAATAGGCCACGACCGCCAACGCGGTGCAGGCGGCTGCAAAGGGGTGCGTCTGGAAAAGCAGCACGAAGATCACAGACGCGGAGAGGAAATGCGGGGTGCGATTCCCCTTCCCACGCATCAAATGCCAGGCCAGCACCGAATAAATCAGGATGAGGAGGGGGTAGTAACGCGCGCTCCGCTGAAACAAGACGATTTGCGGCGCCAGGAGGAGAAGGGTCGTGGTGAGGGCAGGATACTTGAGCCGGATTTGGAGCAGGGCATGAATCGGAAAAAACGACAACGCTCCGCAGAAGGCAAACAGGACGCGAACGCCCGCCGCGTCATGGCCGAAAAGCAGCATCGACAAAGCGCCGAGGTAATATTGCATCCAGGGAATTTTATTGCAGACCAGATGCTCGTTGAGCTGCGAACCGTTGTCGTAAAGGCTGACGTTCCGCCCGTCGAACGCCATGGGATAACCGATCTTCAGGATTTGCCGCGCCTCGATGGCCGTATCGGCCTCGTCGCCCCAAAGCGGCGGCGAATCGAGCCGGTAGAAATAGACGACGGCGATCACCATCAACGCCATCGCCTGCCACAGCCGATTCCGGCCGAAAGGCGAAAGGGAGGTGGGTATCGGCATGTCGCAGGTTGGCAAAGCGATTCGATTGGTAAATCGAAAAGAGGCGCGCTCAAGGCCACGTTCGCGATTTCAGACGATAGCCATTGCAGGTCTTGAGCCGGAGCGTCTCGCAAGGGACGCCTTCATTGTCCGACTCAGGAAAAAACGTTTATCTTAATTCCAATCATCCCTCAATCATGCACCGTGGCTGTCGGGATCGAAACCCAAGAATGCATGTATTCCTCGTACATGGAAAACTGGGGCGCTGGGAAATGGGGGTCGGCGAAGGCGCCGATGGGGATGGCGATGAACTTTTCGGTGACGTCCACGGGCTGGTAGTAGACGGTTGACCCGCAGTGTGGGCAGAAGGTGAATCGGCATTGGCGTCCTGATTCGCTGGTGCGCACAAAATCGGTCCCTTTTCCGCTAATTATAACAGCCTCTTCAGGGAAGCGCGCTTGGGCGCCGAAAACACTGCCGGTGCGCCGTTGGCAGGCATCGCAATGGCAGACGGAGACCCGGACAGGTTCGCCCTCGGTTTCCGCCTGGAGCTGGCCACAGGTGCACGACGCGATGCGTTTCATAGCAATGTTGCTCTCTTTTACACGATTTTATGAAATATATTTAGGTGACGATTGTTCTTCACCACATCTCCTTCCCGAAATCACGACCCTCTCGCCGCGCTAACGCCAAGTTCCGGCGCCGCCGCGCGAGGGTGGTTGCCCGGACCGCAGAGGCTACGTGGACCGCCCGGAGGTCCGATTTTACCCGTTCACCGGGCCTCTCCGCATTCGAAATAATTCCACATGATTTCGCTTCCTCCTTCCGTTCGCGGCGATCAGTCCCCGACGGGCGCGCCGGTCTTGGCGAATTCCTCGAGCGTGGACTTCACGATCTCGAATTCGCCTTCGAGGCGTTCGACCATTTCGGCCGCCGCGGCGAAGTCGCCGTTTTTGCCTGCGGCCTGGAGGCTGGAGCAGAGCGTTTGCATGCGCTCGGCGCCGAAATTCTGGCAGGCACGACCGAGTTGCATCGCGGCGATGCTGATGCCCTGAACGTGGCGGCGTTCGATGTCGTCGCGGAGTTGCTGCAGGGCCTGCGGCGTTTCCTCGGAGAAAATCTCGACCAGTTCGCGCACGGCCTCGGATCCGGACCCGGTCATTTCACCAAAGCGGGAGAGCACGGAGAAATCGACCACCTGCCCGATGTTCTCCGACGAGCGCACCAGTTCCGCCTCGAGCGCCTCAATGCGCACCGGCTTGCTGAGATAGCCGTCCATGCCGGCGTCGAAGCAGTTCTTGCGGTCGGAATCCATCGCGTTCGCGGTCATGGCGATGATCCAGGGGCGGCGCGCGCCGGTGAATTTCTTGCGGACCTGGCGCGTGGCCTCGAGGCCATCCATCTCGGGCATCTGGATGTCCATAAGGATGACATCATACTTCTGGCGCTCAAGTGCCTGAAGCACCTCGACCCCGTTGTGCACCACATCAGGGCGATAGCCCATCTGGCTGAGAATGCGCGTGGCCACTTTCTGGTTGATGATGTTGTCCTCGGCCAAAAGGATGCGCAGCGGCCGGCGCTGACCGAAACCGGTGTCGATGCGGCCGGTGGAACGGAGCAGCTTGTTCGTGACCTTACCGCCCTTGAGCGACGTGGCGAGGATGCCGTGTAGTTGCTGGTAGTGGACCGGCTTGGCCAGCGCAGCGACAAAGCCAGGCGGCAGGTTTTGCCCCAACGCGGCTTGCTGTTGCAGCGAGCAAAGCAGGATGCAGGGCGCGGCAGCAGCGCCCCGTTGACGGCGCATTTCCTGCACGAGATCCTTGCCCGCCATGTCGGCGACCTGCTCTTCGATGACGGCGGCGTGGAAAGTGAGCCCGGCGCGTAATTTCTGCATGACTTCCGCGCCGGTATCGACCGCGAGGGTGGACATGTTCCAGCTTAGCGCGAGCGACTCGAGCATCGATCGGACGCCCTGATGCTGTGCGCAGATGATGAGCGTCTTGCCCTTGAGAATCGGATTCACCACCAGCGGTTTGGGCGGCAACGCTTCTTTCAGCGGAATCGCGACGTGGAAGACGGAGCCTTTATGTTCCTCGCTCTCGACCCAGATATTGCCGCCCATAAGCTCCGTGAGCTTGCGGCTGATGGCGAGACCAAGGCCGGTGCCGCCATACTTGCGTGTGGTGGAGGCATCGACCTGCGAGAACGATTGAAAGAGGAGCGGGATTTTATCCGCGGGAATGCCAATGCCCGTGTCATAGACCGAGAAGAGAACGAACTGCGCGCCTTTGTCATCCTGCGCTTTGGTGACGCTGATGCTGACGTCGCCCTTGGCGGTGAACCGAACGGCGTTGGCGAGGAGATTGACCAGGATTTGACGCAAGCGCGTGACGTCGCCGGTGAAGCCGGGCGGAAGTTCCGAAGCGACTTGCCAGTAAAGTTCCACGCCCTTTTCGCTGGCGGTCAGTGCGACGCAATCGATCGCTTCTTCGACCAGGTTAGCCAAGTCGAACGGGTGATTCTCAAGCTCCAACTTCCCCGCCTCGATCTTCGAGAAATCGAGGATTTCGCTGATGATCGTGAGCAGCGTATCGGCGGCGGTGCGGATAGTCTGCGCATAGTCGCGCTGTTCGGAATTGAGGCCCGTACCGAGCAGGAGGCCGGTCATGCCGACGATCGCGTTCATCGGGGTGCGAATTTCGTGGCTCATGTTGGCCAGAAATTCGGACTTCGCCTTGTTCGCGCTTTCGGCTGCTTCCTTCGCTCCGACCAATTCCTGCGAAATTTGTTTGCGCTCGGTGATGTCCTCGCAAATACCGCGATAACCGACGAGCGTCTGGCTTGCCTCATCATACATCGGGGCGCCGCGGGCGGTCAGCCAAATCGTATCGCCAGCCTTCGTCTCGCAGCGAAATTCGAGGTCGCTGAAGCGCTGGCCTTTTTGCGCCGCGTAAAAAAACTTCGCCTTGGCGATGATAACGTCCTCATCGACAAAGCTCTCAAAAAATCCGCGCTCGGTCATTTCCTCCGCCGTGAAGCCGAGCACTTCCTGCACCCGGTCGGAGATATACAGGGTCTTGCCTTCGAGCGTGGTTTCCCAGACAAATTTTCCGGGGATATCGACCACCTCGCGGTAGCGCGCTTCGCTGGCGCGTAGCTTTTCCTCGGTCTGTTTCTGGCACTCGAAGGTGGTGGTTAATTCGCCGTGGTTGAGCTCGATCTGCGCAATGGCCGCGAGATCGCCCAGGATGGCGAGGTCCTCCGCGCTGGGCATGCGGGGCTGGGAGTCGAGCGCGCAGAGTGTGCCGACGATACTGCCATCCACAGCCGCGACCGGGTTGCCGGCGAAGAAACGATAGAACGGCTTGCCAATGACAAAGGGATGATTGGAGAAACGGGGATCGGCCTTGGCGTCGGGGACGATGAGCTGCTTGTTTGCCTGAATGCAGATTTCGGAGAAAGTGTTGCCCCGGGGCATCTCGATGGTTTCGGTACCGGCGCGGGACTTGAAGAAGAGGCGGTTTTCATCGACCAGAATGAGGGCGACGACCTGAACGCCCAACACGCGGGCCGCCAGGCGAGTAATACGGTCAAAACGTTCCTCCGGAGCCGTATCCAACAAATTCAGAGCCCGCAGAGCCACCAGCCGTTGCGCTTCGTTCGCGGGTTCTTGATCTTCTGGCATTTGGATTACTTTCCGATAACGAGAATACCCCATGAAATCGTTTTCGCCACCTCTATCACTATCGGCATAAGCTTTAGCGACTCAAGCAATTATTGCCGCCGAAGCAGTTGCTCAAGAGAAGATCGGGATTGCACGCGGGGCCGCGTTCCTGAAAAGTCACGCCATGTCTCTTTCCTCGCCCATTGGCATCATCGGCGGCAGCGGTCTATACCAGCTCGCCGCCTTCACCGCGCAAAAAGAAGTCCGCCTCGAGACCCCGTTCGGTGCGCCGTCGGATGCCTACATCCAGGGCCAACTGGCCGGGCATGAGGTGGTCTTCCTGCCCCGCCACGCACGCGGGCACAAGCTGCTGCCCAGCGAGATTCCGCACCGGGCGAATATCCATGGCATGAAGCAACTCGGGGTAAAGTGGATCATCAGTATCAGCGCGGTGGGCTCGCTGCAGCACGAGTACGCGCCGGGCGAAGTGGTGTTACCCGACCAGTTCTTCGACCGCACGAAGGGGCGCGCGATGGACACATTCTTCGGCGAAGGCATCGTCGCGCATGTGGCGTTCGGCGATCCGATCAGCACGGAATTGCAGGAGGCGCTTTTTGAAGCTGGCCAGGCGGCGGGCGCGAAGATCCACAAAGGCGGGACGTATGTGAACATGGAAGGACCGCAATTTTCCACGCGCGCGGAATCGGAGACCTATCGCTCCGCCGGCTACGCCGTGGTCGGCATGACGAACCTGGTGGAGGCGAAGCTGGCGCGCGAGGCGCAGATCGCCTACGCCACCTGCGCGATGGTGACCGACTACGATTGCTGGCACCCGGACCACGATCACGTGACGGTGGAGATGGTGATCCAATGGCTAACGAAGAACACGGCGACGGCGCAGGCGCTTTTGCTGGAGGCCATCCCGCGCGTGGCGAAGCTGACGAACGCAAAGGCGCACGAAGCGCTCAAGTACGCGATCCTGACCCACAAAGAACATTGGCCCGAAGCAACGGCCAAGAAGCTGGCGCTGATTTTGGGATAAGGTTTCGCGCAACGCTCGCAACGACTGTGACGAAAAGACATCGGGTCTCGGACGTTCCAGTCGTTGCGTCGTCGCGCCAAACCTTCAACGCGCGATGAGCTTCGCCCGCGCCTCGAAGTAGTCGGGAGGGATCGGCGCCTCGAGCTTCAGCGCCGCCCCGGAGATCGGATGCGCGAACTCGATTCGCGCGGCGTGCAGCATCTGCCGCGTGGGACAAAACCCATCGATCGGCAGCGGCTTGCCGTAAAGCGTGTCGCCCCAGATGGGATGGCCAAGGTGGGAAAGATGCACGCGGATTTGGTGCGTGCGGCCGGTATGGAGCAGGCACTCCACTTCCGCGCCAAGTTTGCTCTGCGCAATGACGCGGTAATCGGTCCGCGCCGCGCGGCCCTTTTCCGGATTACGCGGAACCGTCATCTTCTTGCGATGAACGACGTGGCGTCCAATCGCTCCACGCAATTCGCCGGAGGCCTTGCGAAAAACACCCCAGCAGAGCGCGCGATAGGTCTTTTTTACTTCCCGCGCCGCGAAAGCCCGCGCCAACGCCTCGTGCGCGGCGTCGGTCTTCGCCACTAACATCAATCCACTCGTGTCCTTGTCGAGCCGGTGGACGATGCCGAGACGTTCCGCGCCGCCTCGTTCCGCGAGTTGCTCACCGCAATGATGCACCAGCGCATTAACCAACGTGCCCGACCAATGCCCCACCGCCGGATGTACCACCAGCCCTGGCTGCTTGTTTAGCGCGATGAGCGCCTCGTCCTCAAAAAGAATATCGAGCGGAATCGCCTCGCCGGAGATATCCGCCGCCAGCGGCGCAACCGGCGCGGCACCGACGGTGATGCTGTCCCCTGCGCGCAACCGGTAATTCGCCATCGCCTTGGCCGTCGCCGGTTCGAGCGTTACCAATCCATCTTTAATCAGAGCCTGGACGTGCGTGCGCGATTTCTGCAGAGCGCCGGCGAGAAAGACATCGAGCCGCTCCCCTGCATGGGAACTCACGTCATCTTGACTAATCATTTGATTGGAAGAAGCCACTGGTGAGTGAACGCAGATCTGGAGGATTTAGCCACAAAGAACGCAGAGAAAACAAAGATGAATGCTCGCTGCCTTCAATTTCATTCATTTGGTAAATTTGGAAATTTGGTTATGCATCCGTCGGTAAGTGGCTAACTAATTCGGCATCGTATCAACAATTGCAATTTTACCCTAGTCATGGCACTTTGCGGCAATGGAAAATCCCGTCACTGAAAAAATGGTGACAACGACCTGCGCGAAGTGTGGAAACCTGATCGACGTCACAGGCCTCGAGCCCGGCGATGGAATCACCTGTCCCTATTGCTCGCACGAGTTTGCCATCACTCGCCAATTCGGTAATTTCGTGCTGGAAAAACAGCTGGGCGCCGGCGGGATGGGGGCGGTTTATCTCGGCAAGGACGTGACGCTCAATCGCGTCGTCGCGGTCAAAGTGCTGAAGCCGGAATTGGTCAATGACCAGAAGTTCATGGCCACTTTCCTGCGAGAGGCGGAGATCACCGCGTCGCTGAACCACCCGAACATCGTCCAGGTCTACGCCTTCGGGCAGCACGAGGGCGTCTATTATATGGTGGTCGAATATATTTCCGGCGGCTCGCTCGACGACAAGATCGCAGAGCGCGGGCAGATTACGGAGCTGGAGGGAATCGAGATCGGCATCGCGGTGGCGCGCGGGCTGGAGTGTGCGCTGGAGCGCGGCGGGCTGATTCATCGCGACATCAAGCCGGGCAATTTGCTTTTCAATGCCAGCAACACGCCGAAGGTGGTCGACTTTGGTCTCTCGCTTACGTTCGAGACGACGGACCATTTTGACGGCGAGATCTGGGGCACGCCTTACTACGTCGCGCCGGAAAAACTCGAGCGCGAGAAGGAAACTTTCCGGAGCGATCTCTACAGCTTGGGCGCCACGCTTTTCCACGCCATGTCGGGCCGGCCGCCCTACGAAGGCGATGACCCCAATGCGGTGGCGATGATGCACCTAAGCGGGACGGTGATTTCGCTGAAGGCTTTTGCGCCCGACATTTCCGACCAGACCGCCTACGCCGTGAGCAAGGCGATGGCGCGCTATCCCGAGGACCGCTACGAATCCTACGCTGCTTTCATCGAGCAACTGGAGGATGCGAAGCGCCGCATCACCGACCCGCATTATCGCGAGAAACAGAACAAGTCAGTGGAAATTCTCGGCTCGCCGGACAGCAACAAGTACAAGACGTGGCTGATCATCGGCATGGTGGCCATCGTGGTCATCATGGCTGCGCTGCTGATCTGGAAGGGCCCTTCGTTGCTCAAGCAGCCGCAAACGAATGCGCCCTCCGCGGACATGAACGATTACGTTCCGAAGGCCACGCCGGGTCATCCGACGCATTAGCGAGGCGCGCGGACAAAGAAGGTAACTTGAGCAGGCCTTGCGCCGGTTGCATTTCTTCGGCGACAGGCCTTGATTACCGATTCACAAACGAAGCCGTATTTCCAATCTCAAAACCGCCGTCCGCCGGACTTAAGCGGCGTTGTCGCCGATAGCTTCCACCGGGCAGCCTTCCATGGCTTCCTTGCAAAGCTTCTCTTCGTCCGGCGTCGAGGGCTGCTTGAAGACGTAGGAATAGCCGCCATCATCATTGCGGCCAAAGTTGCTGGGAGCGGTTTCACGGCAAAGGTCGCAGTCGATACACTGGTTATCAACGTAGTACTTGCCTTCGAGGTTTTCGGGATAGCGGTTAGCGACGTCAGCCATAATTTTTTTGAGGCTTCAAGCATATACCCCACCCAATTTGGCGCAATAGTTTTCCTGTTTTTTTTGCGTGGGCAGACAGGTGGACCAGACACCCTATAGGTCGCCATTAGCCTGAACGACGTTTACATGAACCAATTTCGATTCCAAAGTCGGCTTGTTTTGGATTCCCTTACGGTCTATTTTAGAAGCATGAAAACGACCGTTGATATTCCTGACCAGGAGCTCAAAGATGTCATGCGGCACACACGCGCCAAGACCAAACGTGAAGCCATCGTCCGTGCCGTGGCCGAGTTCAACCGACGCGAACGGGTGGAGAAAATCATCCGCAAATTCGGCACGATGGATGGAATCATGTCCCAGGAAGACTTGCGAAAAATGAGAGAGGAAACCTGATGAAAGCTTTGTCCCTTGTGGAAACTTCCGCATGGATCGAAGTACTCCGGCCCAAGGGCAATGTGGAGATCAGAAGTCACGTTGCGGAATTGATGCGGGAAGGCCGCGCCGCATGGTGCGAAATGGTCCGCTTGGAATTATGGAATGGGGCTTTGGACAAGGCGATGGACGGTCTGAACGAATTGGGCCGGCATGTCATTCTTTTGGAAACCACCTCCGCGGTCTGGACCGTCGCCGAGCAGCTTTCGCGGAAAGCTCGCCATTCCGGTCTGACCCTGCCCACAGCCGACCTCCTCATCGCCGCCTGCGCTCGGCACCATGGCGCGGAGGTCGTCCACCGCGACCGTCATTTCGATAAGATCACAACGCTCTAAGACTTTTCTTCGGTTTTCCTGTTTTTTTTGCGCGACCTTGGCCACATTGAAATCTGCTATTAGATTTTCAATCCCACCCCTATCCCCCATGCCCAAACGCGCCCTTCTCTCCGTCTCCGATAAAACCGGCCTCGTCGAATTCGCCCAAACGCTGACCAAGGCCGGCTATGAACTCATTTCCACTGGTGGCACCTCCAAGGCACTACGCGACGCGGGCCTGACCGTGGCCGATATTTCGGACATCACCAACT
>CAZZWT010000065.1:11033-12241 GCA_964657775.1 uncultured Candidatus Methylacidiphilales bacterium
CACTGCACCCGAAAGTGCACGGCGGTCTTCTTTTCCTGCGCGACAACGAGGAGCACAAGGCGCAGGCCGAGAAGCATGGCATCGCGCCGATCGACCTCGTCGTGGTGAATCTTTACCCGTTCGAGCAGACCATCGCCAAGCCCGGCGTCGGGCTGGAGCACGCCATTGAGAATATCGACATCGGGGGACCCTCCATGCTCCGCAGCGCGGCGAAGAATTATCGCAGCGTCACTGTGATCACCGATCCCGCCGACTACGCCGTTGTTGCCGGCGAAATCTCGACATCGGGCGATACGACGCTGACCACGCGCGAGCGGCTCGCCGCGAAAGTCTTCCGCACCACCGGTTACTATGACGCGCTCATCGCCGATTACCTGACCAAGCGCCTGCCCGACCCTGAGGTGTTTCCGGAGACCTTCGCGATTCCACTCCGCCGCGCGCAGGCCCTCCGCTACGGCGAGAATCCGCATCAGGACGCCGCGCTCTACGGCCACTTCCCGCGCCACTTCCAGCAACTGCACGGCAAGGAGCTCTCCTATAATAACCTGATCGACATCACCGGCGCCGTGCGTCTTATCCGCGAGTTCATCGGTGGACTGCCGACCGTTGCGATCCTGAAGCACACGAATCCGTGCGGCCTCGGCAGCGGAGCGACGTTGTCCGAAGCCTGGGACAAGGCCTACGCGACCGATCGCCAGGCGCCGTTCGGCGGCATCATTGTCGTCAACCGCCCACTCGATCTCGCCACGGCGGAATTGATCTCGGAAATCTTCAGCGAAGTCATCATCGCGCCTTCATTCCAGGACAACGCTTTTGCGCTGCTGTCGAAGAAGAAGAACCTGCGCCTTGTGGTCAATAGCGAGGTTTCCGCACCCACGCCCGGTTTGGAACTTCGCTCCGCCGTGGGCGATTCGTTCCTCGTCCAGCGCGCCGATGCCGATACCGTTTCCACCGCCGATTGGAAGGTCGTGACCAAGCGCGCGCCGTCCGAGGCCGAGCGCGACGCGCTGCTCTTCGGCTGGCGCGTGGTCAAGCATGTGAAGTCGAACGCCATCGTCTACGCCGCGCATGACCGCACGCTCGGCATCGGCGCGGGACAAATGTCGCGCGTCGATTCGAGCCGCATCGCCATCTGGAAAGCGGGCGAAGCGAAGCTCAGCCTCGCCGGCAGTGTGGTCGCGTCGGACGCCTTCTTCCCCTTCCCTGAC
>CAZZWT010000066.1:0-12181 GCA_964657775.1 uncultured Candidatus Methylacidiphilales bacterium
CCAGGCCTTCGAATGCGCACCGTTTCCCGCCGTCTGCGCGACGCTCGATCTCTTCATCCGACGGAGCAGGACGACGAGCCGGCGCGCTTTCGAAAAGAAGGTTGGCAAGCTTGAGGCGCTGAGCCTTAGGCAGCTTGAGAGCTTCCCGTTTGAGTTGCGTCAGGCTCATGGCATTAAGTTCCTCTATAAGCGGAAATCGTCAATTCATTCATCTTACTGCTTCCCAATCCCGTGCTCTTCGCGGTACTGCTTGAAGCGGTTAATCAGGCCATTCGTGCTGCTGTCGTGCGCGGTGATGGTGCCGGGCTTTTCCAGCTCGGGCAGGATGGCCTTGGCGAGCTGTTTGCCGAGCTCCACACCCCATTGGTCGAACGAGTTGATGTTCCAAATGATGCCCTGCGTGAAAATCTTGTGCTCGTAGAGCGCGATGAGCATGCCCAGGTATTTCGGCGTCAGCTTGGGCACGAGGAACGAGTTGGTGGGCCGGTTGCCGGTGAAACATTTGTGCGGGATGAGCTTCTCCAGCGCCTCGCCGGTCATGCCGTCCTTCTCCAGCTCGGCGCGGACTTCATCGGCCGTCTTGCCCTTCATCAGCGCCTCGGTCTGCGCGAAGTAGTTGGAGAGCAGGATGAGGTGATGCTCGCCCAGCGGATTCTGCGTCTCGATCGGCGCGATGAAATCGGCGGGGATCCATTGCGTGCCCTGGTGGATGCATTGGTAAAAGGCGTGCTGGCCGTTCGTGCCGGGCTCGCCCCAGATGACCGGGCCGGTGAGCGTGTCGCACGGCTGGCTCTCGCGCGTGACGCCCTTGCCGTTGCTTTCCATGTCGCCCTGCTGGAAGTAGGCGGCAAAGCGGTGCATGTACTGGTCGTAGGGCAGGATCGCGACGGTGCGCGCGCCGTAAAAGTTGTTGTACCAGATGCCGAGCAGGCCGAGCGTCATGGGCAGGTTCTTTTCCGCCGGCGTGTTGAGGAAGTGCTGGTCCATCGCATGGCCGCCTTCCAGGAGCTGCACGAAATTGTCGTAGCCGATGGCCATGCAGATGGGCAGGCCGATCGCGCTCCAGAGCGAGTAGCGGCCGCCGACCCAATCCCAGAAACCGAACATGTTGTCGGGGTGAATGCCGAACTTGGTCACTTCCTTCGTGTTGGTGGAGAGCGCGACGAAATGCTTGGCCACGGCGCTCTCGTCCTTCGCGGCCGCGAGCAGCCAGTCCTTGGCGGAATGCGCGTTGGTCAGCGTTTCCTGTGTGGTGAAGGTCTTCGAGGCAACGATGAAGAGCGTGGTCTCGGGGTTGAGCTTCTTCAACGTCTCGACGATGTGCGTGCCGTCGATGTTGGAGACAAAGTGGCCGGTGAGTCCCTTCTGCGCGTAGGGCTTCAGCGCCTCGGTGACCATGACGGGGCCGAGATCGGAGCCGCCGATGCCGATGTTGACGAAGTCGGTGATCGATTTGCCGGTGTAGCCTTTCCACTCTCCAGAGCGGACTTTGTCGGAGCAATCCTTCATGTGCGCGAGCACGGCGTTGACCTCGGGCATGACGTCCTTGCCATCGACCAGGATCGGCGTGTTGGAGCGGTTGCGCAGCGCGATGTGGAGCACGGCGCGGTTCTCAGTGATGTTGATTTTCTCACCGGCGAACATCTTCCTGGCCCAGCCGGCCACGTCGCGTTCCTCCGCCAGCTTGCGCAGCAGCGGCAGCGTCTCGTTGGTGATGCGGTTCTTGGAGAAATCGAAAAAGAGGCCGTCGAACTCGAGGGAGAATTTCTTGAAGCGTTCCGGGTCGGCGGCGAAGAGGTCGCGCATGGCGAGCGTCTTTGTCTCGGCGTAGTGTTTCTCGAGGTTCTTCCAGGACGTGAGGGAGGAGGTCGGTGCGCTCATGGATAAGGAGTGTGTCGAAGTTCGGCCAACGTGCAACGGGATTTTACGGGGTGAGCGGACCTCGCTGTAACCTGTCTCGTTCCCAAATTTCATTTGGGAACGAGAAAACTTATTCTCGCGAACGGGAAAACCTAGCTACCGGCGGTCATAGACCGCCGCTACATTTTGGGCCAGGGAAGCCAGCATCTCCTCCGCGCGTTTTTGGGCGAGGGCCATGCGGGGGTAGCGGACTTCGCGGTAGCCGGTGGCTTCCTCGGGCAGGCGCAGGATCTTGAGCCAGGTGGCGTAGCTGGCGGCGTCCGGCGGCGCGACAAATTGGTCGGCGAGGTCGAAATACCACGAGCGGAAAGCCCGCTCCTTCGCGTGCCAATTCGGCAGCATCCGGCGCAGGAATTTGCCGCGGCGCATGAGGCGGAGCATCCAGGGCCGGGTCTGGAGCTTAAAGCGGAACGTGCGCTTGCCGATGGTGAACTCGGGCCGGTTGAGATGGCGATGAATCATCCGGTCGCCCAGCTCGGGGCGGACGTTATAGCGGTCGCGGTCGCGCTCGTACTTCTCCTCGTTGCTGAGCAGGTAGGCGACGTAGACCTCATCTTTAATGGCCATTACCCGATGCAGGTTCCAGAGCGCGGCCTCGGTCGCGGCGAAGCCGTGCGCGGCGGAATCCTTGGCGTGCACGCGAAGCAGGCGCGCGACGTAATCCTCCGCATAGGCCAGGTCCTCGTACTGGATCAAATCGTAGATGCGCTGCGCGAGCAGCGATTCGTGGCGCGCATCGAGCGTCAGCTTTTCGTGCGCGTCGGTGACAAGCTTCCAATAGTGTTGCGAAAGTTTTTCGCCATGGCGTCCGGTCCGTTTCAGCCGCGCCGATTTCTCCGCGACGACCTCGTGATACGTGGCTTCGCTCGCGGCGACGGTCGGCGTGGCGACAAGCGCGTCGTTCGCGATTTTGCGGCCCAGCTTGAACGCGAGCCAGTTTTCCGCCGAAGCGCTGCCCATCGTTTCCTGGATGCCGTACTCCAGGCTGTCCAGCGACAGCGGCAGCTCACCGCGCTGGAACGCGATGCCGAGCATGATGACATTGGCGTAGAGCTTCGTGCCGAAAACGCGCTCGGAAAGATGCGAGACATCGGCGCTGAAATAGCCGCTCGCGTCGGTGTTCTTGCGCAGCACGTCCTCCTGCGTCTCGACGCAAAAATCGTCCGTGCCGAGAAGCGTGTTGATCGTCGGCGTCTTCTGCCGGTTGACGATCACGCGCGTCTTGCGGCTGCCGACGCGCAAGTTGTGCTTGGGATCGATTCCGCGCGCGGCTTCGAGAATATCGATGCCGAGCATGAGATCGGCCTTGCCGTAGGGGATGATCGGCGAGACGTGATTAAAGCCGGGCTTGAGAAACGTGATGTGCGAGTAAACGCCGCCGTTGCGGATGGCGAGGCCGTTCTTATCGCTGAAAACAACTTTGTATCCCTCGCGATGTCCCGCGCGCACCAGCGTGGCCGCGGAGACGCCGATGCCCATGCCGCCGACGCCGGCGAGGTAGCCGTGCCACGCATGGGAAAAATCGCGCATGACGGGCAGGGGAATTTCCTCCTGCTCGAACGCCGGTAAGCGCGAGAGCGGCTTCTGCGAGCGGACCACGACGATTTCCTCGAACGCCGGGCAGGCATCGAGCTTCGTGCAGGCCGTGTCATTCACGCACCACGAAAGATCGGTCTGCACCTTCTGCCCAAAATCGGTTTCGGTAAAGGTGAGGCCCGGGCAGCCGGTCGCGCGCGTGCAGACGAGGCAATGCTCGCACGCATCGGCGTTGACGTTGATGAAATGCTTCGTTTCAACAAAGCCCTTGGCGCGGACCTCGGCCCGCTCCTCGCGATTGCGGCGCCGGTGAAAGGTGATGCCGCACTCCTTGTCGGCCACGATGACCTTCACGCCGTTCTTCAGCACGGTGGTTTCGAGCAGGCTGCGATACGTTTCGCGCTGGGCGGGATTGGTGCGCACGACTTCGACCGAATCGTCCTCGATCATCGCGCCGATGATCTTCTCGATCTGCTGCGTCCACGTCTCGTTGCCGAGCAAATCGTACTCGAGGCCCGGCGTGGTTTGCTGGCCGGTCATGGCGGTCGTCTTGTTGTCGAGGATGACGTAGGTGATGTCCTGCCCGTTTTTGATCGAGTTGGAAATCGCCAACTGGCCGCTGTGGAAAAAGGTCGAGTCGCCCATGAAGACGACCTGCTTGTTGGTGATGAACGGGTCGATGCCGAGGCCGGTCGCGCCGCCGAGCCCCATGCCGCTGTAGTTGTGCATAAGGTCCTTGTTCGGCTCGAACATGAGCATGGTGTAGCAGCCGGTGTCGCCGTGGAAGACGAGATCGACCGGCGCGCGGCGATGCTTGTCGCGCATGTAATCAGCGTCGCGGAATTCCTTCTTGATTGCGCCGAAGACGCTGGCCGAATCGCGGTGCGGGCAGCCGGGGCAGAACGTCGGCGTGCGGGGGGCGAGGTTGACCTGAATCGCCTGATTTTCGGCCAGGAGCTTGAGCTCCAAATCGATCTGCGCCTGCTCCAGTTTCTTCGGCGCGGCGAGCTCGGTGATCAGCGGCGCGATGTGCCCGAGCAGGATGGAGGAATTGAACCCGCGCGTGGAAGGCAGGCCTTCGCGGCCGCCGGGAAACATCTTGCCGTAGACGGGAATCGCGGGCTTGCCGGTCATGGCGCGGCGGGCGAGCAACTGGACGATTTGTTCCTCGAGGAATCCGCGGCGTTCCTCGACCACGACAATGTTCTCGCACTGGTCGGCGAACTCGTTGATCAGCGCCGGATCGAGCGGGTAGGTGATGCCGAGCTTGAGCAGCGGGAAGGCATCGGTGAGGCCGAGCTGCTGCAGCGCGTGCTCCAAATAAGAGTAGGCGAGCGCGGAACTGATGAAGCCGATCGGCGCCCGCTTCTTCGACGAGCCGGGCGTAATCTTATTAACTCCATGCTGCCGCGCGCTGGCCCAAAGGCGCTCGTACCGCTGGGGGAAGCCCTGCTCGCGCCGCCACGTGCGCGGAGGCAGCAGCACGTTCTTCTCGAAATCGATCTTCGCGGTGTCGAGCTGGATCGGGTTGTGCGTATTGACGCGCGGGAAATGATTACGCCCGACCTGCACGGAGCCGCCACCATCGGCCTGATTCGTGGTGACGAGAAAGCCGATGTAGAGCTCGCTCTCGCGCGAGAGCCGGAAAGCGAGGTCGACCCAATCCTTCATCTCCTGGTTCGTGCTCGGCTCCAGGATCGGCATGTACATGTGCTTGCAGAGATAGCGCGAATCGGCCGGCACCTGGGTCGAGTCGCTCCATGGATCGTCGCCCATCACCACGACTACGCCGCCATCCGGATGCGCGCCCGCGAGATTGCCAATGGCCAGCGCATCGGTCGCGACATGGAGGCCGACGCTCTTCATCACGCACATCGCGCGCAGGCCGTGCATTTGCGAACCGTTGACCATCGCCGCCGAAAGGGCCTCGTTATTCGCCAGCACCGCGCTGATGCCGTATTGCTTGGGGATTTCCGCGATCGCCTCGATGCAATCGAAGAAGCCGGAAACGGGCGAGCCGGGGTAGCCGGTCCACAGATGCGTGCCGCCCTCGGTCTCGAGCAGGCCCTTGACGATCAGCTCGTTGCCGAGGAAAACCTCAGTGCCTTCTTCTTTGAGGAAGCGTGGATCGACCTTCAAGTCAGCGTTGGGTTGGGGGTTGGGGGAGGCCGGCGGCTTCTCCCCGACAGGCCCTGTGATCTTCTTAGGGCAACAATCGGGCAAGGCCAAGGAAAAGCTCCTCTCCTGATACGCGCGGGGCCGCCGGATGGATGCCCCGGCGGCGAATTCGTCGGGTGGGAAAATGGAATGTGTCGGCATGGCCCCACTTTCTCACGGATTTAAAGAGGGGCGGTATACCACCGTTTGCTGCGTTTCTAATATTTGCTAAAAAGATTGGAAATTTAGCAAATAGAGAAAAGGGGCCGACCCTGGCGCGGTCGGGCTAGGGCTGATTCGCCCGCTTGGCGGCGACGGCGGCTTGATAGCGGGCTGTCTCCAGGACCATGACGTTCTGGGCGGGAATGTAGGCAGCGACCGCGCCATCGGACCGGAGCCAGTTTTCGCCCCCGGCGGCGGTATTCTTCGCCCAAGCCCAGCCGTGGGCCTCGTTGGCCATGTAGGCGAGCTTCTCCTTGTCCGTCAGCGGCGAGTTGTCCGCCTTGGCAAAGATCTCCTCGCCGACGTAGCCGCGGACGAGGATCACGCGGATGAGATAGCCGTTCTTTTTGAAGAAGAGCAGGACATCGCCCACGGCGTTGGGGTCGGGGCGATCCTGTCCCGGCAACGGCGGTCCGTAGCGCTCCTCGCACTTGGCCAGCGAATCGTCGAGATTGGCGCGGCCTGGCGTGGGCGAAAACAGGAGGGCGAGGGCAGAGCAGAGGATCAGGCGCTTCATCGGTTCTCCAGGATGGTCTTCATCGCGCGGATGAATTGGGGAATGTCGACGTGCATGTCTTCCAGTTGCGCCGACTCGCGGAACTTTCCGAGCCGCGAGCAGACGATGACGTGGTATTTCGCGCCGGGCACGAAAGCGAGTGAGCGGTAGCAATCGACCGCAAAGCCGCCGGGCATCAGCTCGACAATCGTCGCGCCCGGTTTGCAAAATCCCAGGTTGGCCAGGACGGCGCCGTGGGGAGCGATGATCACATCGGCGGAGGCGAAGAGGGCGGCTTGCTCGAGCACATCGGTCATGCCATCGGGGATGATCGTGATGCCCAGCGCTTCCAGATGGGGAAAGAGTTCCTCCTCGTTCGCGATCTTTCGGCGCGCGTTGCGGCAGAGATACACGCACTTAGGCCGGGCCTTGTTTTCGGGGATGAGCGGCAGGATCAACTCGCGCAACCGGGTGATGTCCGCGCGCGTCCCGACGAAGCCGTTGTGCATGCCCGGCCCGTAGACCACCTCGGCGAAATCGGTGATGCGGACGAGCCGATTGATGTCGATCTCCGAGGGCAGCGCGTCGACGCCGAGCAGCTTCAGGTATTGGGTGATGAAAGGATGCGGAGGCAACGGAACGATTTTCGGCGGGGTGGAATGGGCCACGCGCGCGAGCTTCGGCAGGACGGCCAAGCCGAAATCGCCAAATGAAAACGCCTTTAAGGAGGTGAGGGCGGTCACGACGGGAATCGATTGCGCGCCCACGGGGCGAAAGGCGGAGAGAAAGCGCTTGGGCGATTTGTACTCCGGGCACAGGAAGAGCGTGCCCAGCTTGGCATCGCGAATCAGGAGGCAGCCGCGGATGAGGAAGATCTGGCGTTGCTCGCTGGCGCGAAACGTGGCGGTGAAAGGGGCATCAAGCTGGCGCGTGTAACCGCGAAAATAATCCTGGGTTATTTCATGGCTGTCCGAGCCCGCGAGGAGAAAACCGGTTTTCCCTTCGACCAACTCCGGGATCGGATGCTCCTCAGTCGCGCCGTCCTCGCGGATCGTTTCCGGGAAGAGCCTTCTAACATCCCGGTGATTGATAAAGCGGGTTCCCCAGATGCGGTAGGATTGATTGAAATCCTGCGAAATGAGAGTGAGAAACTGGTCCGCTCGCTGAAAAACCCACTTCGCGATCACGGGGAGACCCTATGGGATGCCATCGCAGGTTCAAGGCTTAATCGAAACGCCGGACGCCGCGGCTAGGCTTCATTCAACCGGTCGATCATCAGGCGCAGGAAGCCAAAATGGATGCGATTGAATGTGAGGCAGAGCCGCGGCAGGTGGGCGATGTCGGTCTCGTCGGCTTCCTGCGGCAGGGCGTCGCGCTGGAACATCTCGCCGGGATGGTCGTAGATGCTCAGGAATTCCTTGCGGATATGGTCGAGCTTCTCCTCGCTCAGCTTGCGCTGCAGGCGGATGACGAGGTAGGGGCCGACGAAGCGGTACGAGTGGAAATTGTGATAGAAGCGCAGGACATAATCGCGCGCCTCCGTGACGCTATCGGTCCACTTGAAGAGGTTGAAATCCTCCGGCGAGATGAGCTTGTCGGCCATCAGGTGTTCGCTGATGTAGTGGACAAAATTCTTCCAGAATTTGCCACCCGGTTCGTCGACAAGGACGAGCGGGATGAGCCGCGCTTTGCCGGTCTGCATCAGGGTCATGACCTCGAGCGCTTCATCCAGCGTGCCGAAGCCGCCGGGAAATGCCGCAACCGCGCTGGCCTCGCGCAGGAAGGTGAGCTTGCGCGTGAAAAAATAGCGGAAGGTCACCAGCTTCGGGTCGTTGCGGATGACGGCGTTCGAATGCTGCTCGAATGGCAGCATGATGTTGAGCCCAAAACTTTTTTCCGCGCCCGCGCCGAGCTGCGCCGCGCCCATGATGCCGTCGCCCGCGCCGGTGATGGTCATGTAATTGGCCTCGGTCATCAGGCGCGCGAATTCCGTCGCGCAGGCAAAGGCGGGCGCGGGTGGCCGCGTGCGCGCGGAGCCGAAGACGCAGATTTTTTTCACGCCGCGATAGGGCTCGAAGACGCTCTGCGCATAGCGCAGCTCGGCCATCGAGCGCTTGAAGAGGACGATGTCGCTCGAGTTCGGCTTCTGCTGCGAGAGCCGGTGCAGCGAGGCGATCATCTCCGCAAAATCGTCGGAGAATTCGGGAAGTTTCCACTTGGCGACCAGCGCGAGGATGTCCTCATTCACGGCGGGGTCGTCGGTCAGGCGCAGGCCTTGTTTGCGGCGATTCATAAAACGATGCTTACAGATGATATCGGCACAGCCTGTCGAAAAAGGAGGCCGTGACTGAAGAAGAGAGTTTTCAACCGCTGTTAGAATGGCAAGCTTCTGGTTGAATGGCAAACCTCCTCGATATTTTACGCGAGCGCATCGTGCTCGGCGATGGCGCGACGGGCACGTATCTCTACGACCTCGGCGTACCGCTGAATCATTGCCTGGAAGAGGTCAACCTGAGCCAGCCCGATTTGCTCGCGCGGCTTTATCGTGAGTACGCAGACGCGGGCGCGCAGGTGATCGAGACGAACAGCTTCGGCGCGAATCGCGTGCGGCTGGCGCGCTTTGGACTCGATCATCAGGTGAGCGAAATCAATCGCCGCGCGGCGCAGGTGGCGCGCAAGGCGCTGCAGGGCAAGAGCGATGTTTTCGTCGGCGGTTCGGTCGGCCCGCTGAGCCTGCGCCCGGCGGACGGCGTCTTTTCCATCGATGACCGGAAGTCACTTTTCCGCGAGCAGATCGGCGCGTTGATCGAGGGAGGTTGCGATCTTATTTTCCTGGAGACCTTCACCGCTCTGGATGAATTGCTGCTCGCGCTCGGCGTCTTCAAGAGCTTGTCGCAGGTGCCGGTGGTGACCTCGCTCGGCGTGGCCGAGGAAGGACGTCTTGTCTCGGGCGAAACGTTTGCCGAGGCGGTGAAAATCCTGCGCGAAGCGGGCTCGGATATTGTCGGCCTCAATGGCACAGCTGGGCCACAGGCGTGCGTCCACCTGCTCTCGAAGCTGGCGGTGAATGAGGGCGATTTGATTTCCGTCTACGCCAGCGCGGGCAAGCCGGAGTTTTACGAAGGCCGTTTCAGCTACGCGGCGAGCCCGGAGTATTTTGCCGACACGTTGCCGCGCTGGGTGGAGGAAGGCGCGCGGCTGATCGGCGGCGACTATGGCACGCGGCCGGAGCACATTGTCGCGATGGCCAAGGTGGCGCGCGAGTTAAAGCCGATCCGCGCGAAGAAAATCACCATGCCGGAATCACGCAACCGCTTCGTCGTGACGGAGCCGGCGGAGCGCATCTCGGGCCGTGCCGAGGAAGTCTCCATCCTTGAGCTGATGAAGACGAAGCCCGTCTCAATCGTCGAGCTCGACTCGCCGAAGGGCCTGTCCATGGACAAGTTCATCTCCGGCGCCCAGGCGCTGAAGAAAGCGGGCGCGGCCGCGATCACACTGGCCGATAATTCGCTGGCCATTCTGCGCGTGAGCAACTTCGCCGCCGCCATCCGCGTGCGCGATGAAGTGGGCCTCACGTCGCTCATCCACCTCGCGTGCCGCGACCGCAATTTACTTGGACTTCAATCGGAGATCATGGGCATGGGCGTGCTCGGCTTTCGCCACATGCTGGCGCTGACCGGCGATCCCGCGAAAGTGGGCGATCACCCCGGCGCGACCTCGGTCTACGACTTGAACTCCGTCGGCCTGATCAAACTGATGGCCGGGATGAACCGCGGCGTGAATCATGTCGGTCGGCCGCTCAACGGGCAGACCAATTTCATCATCGGCTGCGCGTTCAACCCCAACGCGATCAATTTCGATTCGCAGGTCAAGAAGCTCGAAAGCAAGCTCGCGGCCGGCGCGCAATATGTCATGACCCAGCCGGTATTCGATCTCGAACTCGCCCGGCGCACGGTGGCGCGGTTGAAGCCGCTCGGCGTGCCAATTTTTCTCGGCGTGATGCCGCTGCTCAGTTCGCGCAACGCCGAGTTCCTCCACAACGAAGTGCCCGGCATCAAGATCGCCGAACCGTTGCGCGAGAAACTGCGCGCCTGCTCGGACGACGCCTCCGCCACCAAGATCGGCATCGAAGTCGCGCGCGAAGTCCGCGATGTCGCGTTGGAAGCCTTTAACGGCGTCTACCTTATCACGCCATTCCTGCGCTACGAAGTGAGCGTGGAATTGCTCGGCTGACGCTACTGTGGCGTCGCCTTCACGTGCTTCTCCGTCTGCACCTCGGTGGTGCTGCTGGGGGCGGAACTGTCCCCGGGCTCGGCGTTCGCATTTCCGACCGGACCCATATTATACCCGCAGCCGCGCCACTTGCCGTCTTCCCAGCGGAGCACGACGACCTCCTTGGCCGCGTCCAGTTTCTGGAATGCCGTATTATAAGTGATGATCAAAAATTCGCCCTCGGCGCCTTCAAAGCCGTTCGCGCGATAGACGTGGCTCAGTTGCTGGCGGGACACCACGGAACCGTAGGGCGCGCGAAGCGTCTTGAGAATCAGCCCCCATCTATCCTGGGGTACCTTCGCGTGCATCTCGCCACTGGCGACGGAATAGCTCTCGTCATACTCGCCTTTGTCGATCTGGGTGACCCAGGATTGCGAGATGCCGAGCCCGTCGTTGACGTGGTCCTCCGCCGAGGCAAACGCAGCGGGCGCGGCGGCGAGGATGAGGCCCAGAACGGCGGCGTAAAGAACGGTGGCTTTCCAAACACGAGACCCGACACAAGGGAAGGTTTTCATTTTTTTGTTCCGGTTGGTTATTTGCTTATAGCCTTCGCGGGCGGTTTTGGGAATGTCATTTGCGATGATTCTCACGAACCTGACGCGCGGCAACGAAATTGGCGCGAACTCCTACCTGCTCGATTTCGGCGCCGATGGCCGCTTCGTGCTCGATGCCGGCATGCACCCGCGCGGGGAGGGCATCGAGGGCTTGCCCGCCCTGGAGAAGATGAAGTTCGACTCGGTCGACACCATTCTCGTCAGCCACGCGCACCACGATCACACCGGCGCGCTGCCGCTACTGATGCGCGATCATCCCGGCGCGCGCGTTTATATGAGCGAGGCGACATACTACCTTTCCGAGCCGCTGCTCCACAATTCCGTGCAGGTGATGCTGAAGCAAAAAGCGGAGAAGGGCATCGTCGAGTATCCGCTCTTCACCCATCGCGAGCTGGATGAATTGGTCAAAGTCTGGCAGGCCTGCGGGCTGAACCGGCCCTGGTCGCCGAACGGTTATCCCGATCCGGAGAACGAACCGCTGACCTTCGATTTCCACGACGCGGGGCACATTCTCGGTTCCACCGGCACGGCCATCCGCCATCGCGGGCGCACGATTTTCTACACGGGCGACGTCAACTTCACCGACCAGACCATCCTGCGCGGCGCGGAATTTCCGCGGCAAGACATCGACGTCCTGATCACCGAAACCACGCGCGGCTCGCAGGCGCGGCCGGAAAATTTTTCGCGGGAAACGGCCGTCGAAAAGTTGGCCGTGGCCATCGAGGAGACCTTCGCCAAGGGCGGTGCAGTGCTTATGCCCGTTTTCGCCATGGGCAAGACGCAGGAACTGCTCGCGCAATTGCATTTCTTTCAGAAGCAGCGCCGGTTGCCGGAGACACCTATTTATATTGGAGGCCTCGGCCGTTCGTTCTGCGAAATTTATGACCGCCTCGCGGGTCGCACGCGGCGCAAATACCCGAAGCTGAGCCTGCTCGACGACATTCGCCCGCAGGTGATGGACGGTCGCCGCGCGCGCGAATTCCAGCCCAAGAAGGGCCACATCTATCTCATCTCCTCCGGCATG
>CAZZWT010000067.1:0-12142 GCA_964657775.1 uncultured Candidatus Methylacidiphilales bacterium
GCGGCGCGGAGGAACTCACGGCGATTGCGGCTGTCGCGCACGGCGCTGGTGGCGACGGCGCGAAATTTCTCGATGCGCAATTCGTCCGCCTTCTCGCGAATGCCTTTCAGCGCCTTGAGCGTGCGCGCCATCGCCTCGGGCCGCAGTTCGCAGGTATCGATCAGGTTTTCCGCCAGCCGCGTGCCGATGCTGTCCTCATGCAGGACGCGGACGCCGCGCGCCGTCGTCTCGGCCATGACGCACTTGATCGAGTTGCTGCCCAAATCGAGAACGGCGTAACGCATACGGAACGGCTTGGGGCGGCAGGCGGCGGCCTACCATCTCTCGACGATCGACTGCAGTTCCCCGATGAGGGAATCGATTTTTTTCAGGTCCTTGCGGCGGCCCTTTTCCGGGTTGATCTGAAGATGGGCAATCTTCTTTAACAAGGCGTGCATGTCCTTCAATTCGCGCCGGGAGAAACCGGGATCGGCCTGTTTTTTCTCCAGCACGCGGAGGAGTTCCGCGATCTCGCGATGCAGCCGCGCGACATAATTGCGCGCGACTTCGTCGAGCAGCCCGTTGACGAGCAGAAGCTGCTGGCGCGCGACGGCCCCGAGTGCCTTCGGCGTCTGGGACTTGTTGGCGGGCAGCTTCTCGGCGACGGGCATGGCGTGATTGATTCGGCCAGAACGCGGCGAGCGTGGCGACTCAAATCTGTGCCTTTCCCTGTGACCAAGCTTTGCGCGAGAAACGTCTGCCGTGAGGTGCGGACGGCTTTGACACTTGCTGGCCACGGGAAGCTAAGGTTATCTTCAGCTTATGGACATGGACACACCGGAGCTGGAGACGGCCAAGGGTAATCAGTCGGACGAAGTGAGGCAGTTTTCCGTTTTCATGGAGAACAAGGTCGGGCGCCTGCTTGATATCGTGAAGGTGTTCGCGCAGGCCCAGGTGCATGTCGTCGCGCTCAGCATTCTCGACACCGCCGACGCCGCCATTGTGCGGCTGGTGACGGACGACCCCGACAAAGCGCGCGTGCTTTTCCAGGAGCACGGTTTCGCATTCACCGAGGTGAACCTCGTCGTGGTCGAGCTTTCCAGCAGCGCCGCCGATTTGAAGGCCGTGCTCACCGCTCTGCTGCAGGCCGAGTGCAATGTCCACTCCGCCTACTCGCTGCTGACGCGCCCGCGCGGCAAGGCGGCGCTCGCGCTGCATGTGGAGGATGGCGATGTCGCCGGCTCCGTGCTGCAGGCCAACCAATTCAAGCTTCTCACCCAGCGGGACATCAGCCGCTAACGAGTGACTTCCATGAGCCCTCTCGGTGAAATCATTATCGGCGTCATCATCTTTATTTCCACCGCCGCCTACATCGCGTGGCTGATAAAAAGGAAGCTTTAGCTTCCGCGCCCGCCGCCCTACAGTCGAACTCTTATGTATAAACACGTCGTCATCACCGGCGGTGCCGGCTTCGTCGGCTCGAACCTCGTCCACGAAATAGCCCGGCGCTATCCCGAGGCTGAACTGACCGTAGTGGATGATTTCCGCTCGGGCAATTTCAAGAATCTCGAGGGCTTCAAGGGCGACGTCATCGCCGCCGATCTCGCCTCGCTGGACGTGAAGCACTACTTCGGCGGGAAGAAGGTCGATCTCGTTTTTCACCTCGCTTCGATTACGGACACGACCGACCACAACCAGTTCCGCCAGACGCATGACAACGTGGAATCGTGGCGCAACTTGCTCAACTATTTCGAGGGCCGCAAGACGCGCTTGGTTTACGCCTCTTCCGCCGCCACCTATGGCATCGCCGCCGGGGTGAACAAGGTCGATCAGGAGCCGAAGCCGGCGAATATCTACGCGTTCTCCAAGGTGCAGCTCGATAATCTGGCGCGCCGCTTTGCGAAGGAAAACCCAACGCAGGTCGTGGTCGGCCTGCGCTTCTTCAACGTCTATGGACCGCGCGAGGCGCACAAGGGCGCGGCCTCGAGCATGATCCTGCAGCTCGCACAACAAATCCGCCGCGGCGAGGCGCCGCGCATTTTCCGCAACGGCGAGCAAATCCGCGATTTCGTGTACGTGAAGGATATCGTCAACTGCACGATCCTCGCCGCGCGCGCGAAGGCGTCCGGCATCTACAATGCGGGCAGCGGCGTGCCGCGCTCGTTCAACGACATTGTCGCGAACCTGAACCGTGTGCTCAATACCCGGTGGCAGCCGGAGTACATCGACAATCCCCACGCCCACTACCAACCCCACACCGAGGCCGATCTGACGGAGACGACGCGCGCGCTCCGCTACACGCCAAAGTTTACGCTGGAAAAGGGCATCGACGATTACGCGGCAAGCGGATTCCTCGTCTAACTCCTTCGGAGGGTCGGCTTCTGGCCCGACCTTGGTGGATACAACCCGACGAATCAGGGTCGGGCCGGAGGCCGAACCTCCGCGATGGGTAAAATTAAGTGCGGCGCAGTCTCCATCGTCCACGGATTCAGCGTCTCGCCCGAGTCAATGATGGCTTGGCGATAATCGCGGCAAATCTTGCGGCTGTCATCGAGATCGATCCCGGCGTGGCACGTGCCGTAAGGCTCGAAATTCACCAGCGCAAGTGCGAATAGCCGTGCGGCGGGTCCAAGACGATTCTTCTTCAGGTGAACGAAGCCGCCGGCCATCTGGATAAGGCCTTGGTAAAACTTGGCCTGCGGCGTGCCACGGATGGGAAGCCATACTTCCTCCAGCACATCGTGCGCCTCGTAATAGAGCTGCTCGTTGAAGCAGCGGAAGAAGCCGACGTAGTGGCGATCAAGGCCGGGCGTCTCCTCAAAATTCGCGAGCAGCGCGTCGATCTTGGGCGACTTGTGGGTGGCCATGCGGGCGCCGGCTATTTGATGACGTTGCGCTCGCGCAGGAATTCCTCGAGCTCCTCGGTGCCGAAGTCGGCCAGGATTTCGTCGTCCCAGCGCATGGTCGGCGCCTTGGTCTGGCCGGAGAGCCGCTTCATCTCGTCAAAGGCGACGGCGTCCTCGATGACATCCGCGCTGCCGTAGGCGATGCCGTGTGCCTTTAGAAAATCCTCGGCTTCATCGCACCAGGGACAGCCGGGTTTAAGATAGAGAAAGGGGCGTGGAGTGGACATTGGAGAGACGATAACCTACGCACACGCTGCGATTTGTCGCGCGAAAAAGAGGCAATGTTGGTAAAGCTGACTTCGGTTTTGCATTGGACCTTATCTCGAATTTGATAAGCTGCAGCGGTGAGAAAAATGCTATGAACTCCATCATTCGTCACGTGGGTGGGCATCGCTGGGATGGCGTGCCGGTGCTTAATTACAAGGAGGACGGGACGCACTTCAAGGCGATCTCGCGGCAGGTGCTTTTCGAGGGCGGACCGAAGTTGGGCGCGGAGTTGCGTTACTTCGAGATCGAGCCGGGCGGCTACTCCACCCTGGAGCGGCATGACCATATCCACTCGGTGATGGTGATTCGCGGACGTGGGCAATGCCTGGTCGGTGATGCGATCTACGACATTACCGGCAACGATTTGGTCTATGTGCCGACGATGACGTGGCACCAATTCCGCGCCACGACGGAGGAACCGCTGGGCTTTCTTTGCCTTGTGAATCTCGAGCGCGACCGGCCCGAGCGGCCGGATGAGGCGAATGCCGCCATGCTGAAGGGCTTGCCGAAGTTAGGCGAGTTTATCCGGTTGTAGCTACCTCTCAGTCGGCGCAAAATGAAATTGCGCGGGTGATCTGGGTGCGTTCCCAAATAACATCGGGGAACGAGAGGCACCATCAAGTCTTCCGCTCCGCCTTGAATTTCTCCACCAGCGCTGTCGCGGTCGGGAAGAGCGCGGGGCAGCACCCGATCGTCGTACAGAACGCCTTGCTAAAATGGCTGAGCGACGAGTAGCCGACTTCCATCGCCGCCTCGGTCACGTTATGCCGGCCTTCCAGCAGCAAGTCGGCGGCGCGCTCGATGCGAATCTGCCGAATATACTGCGGAATCGTCATGTTCATTTCCTTGGAGAACAGCCGGCTCAGGTAAAACGAACTGCAGCCGACCTGCGCGCCGAGCGCATCAATGTCGGGCGGGTCGGCCAGGTGGCTGCGGAGGATTGCGGCCGTGCGCTCCACCCGCTCGTGAGCAACGCGCTTCTGGCGCTGGCAGAAAAATTCCTCCTGCGGAACGGGCTGGAAGAGGACTTGGGAAAGCAACTCGAGCGTCTTCGCCTGATACCACAGCCGCTGCGCCGCGACCGGTACGGGCGGTTGGCGCAGGGCCTGAAACGTCACTTCCTGTCCGGGCGACATCGCGCCGACATTGGCCGCGGAGCCGCCCTTATTAATAAGCCAGCGACGCAACGCGGGATGCAGATCGTCCTCCATGGAGTGGACCTGCGTCTCTAAATATTCCCGGGAAAGCTCGATGGTGATAAAAGAATGCGTCTCGCCCGACGTGCGATTGGCCTTCAAATCCGCATTGGCGTTGCAATAAAAGCCGACCGTGTGCGGTTGATAACGCGCTTCGATCCGCCCGTCGTGAACGGTGCCGGTGCCACGCAAATTGAGGCAAAGCTCCACGCTATTGCGGTGAAAACTGCGGCCCCAATTGAGCGAAGACTTGGCCTCGAACTCATGGTTCTCGACGCTGACGCCCTCGCGCGAGAAGGAACCGTAGAGCTGTCGCCAGCCCTCCTTCACCTGCGCCCAGGCGCTGCTTTCGTAGGTCGTCGTCGCCATATGTGTAGCCGAGGTAGCCTATGGCAAACGCCACGGAAGTCAATCCACTGAACATGTCTTAAGCTTGACTTGAAGATCCAGACTCCGCACGCCTCCGAATTCCGCATGGTCATCGCCGCCCGCATCCCCTAGGATTGCAACTCTATGTCGGCATGGCTTGATTTTCCCGCGCACGCGTTGCTCATCGCGGGGCTCATCGTGGCCAACGCCTTTTTCGTGGCGACCGAATTTGCCTTCGTCAAAATCCGCGAGTCGCAGCTTAAGGCCATGCGGGTCAAGGGCAGGAAGGACTGGCGGCTCGGCCTGGCCTTGCGCATCACGAAGCACCTGGACCGCTACCTGTCCGCCACGCAGCTCGGCATCACGCTGACCAGCCTCGGCCTCGGCTGGGTGGGTGAGCCCTTTGTCGAATCGGCCATCGCGGGGCCGCTGGCCGATATCGGCATCGTGAGCAAAAGCTACGTTGTGCCGATTGCCTACGGCATGGCTTTCGCGATCATCACGTTCCTCGAGATCGTTTTCGGCGAACTCGTGCCGAAATATTTTGCCATTCGCCGCCCCAAGCCGGTCGCGCTGTGGATGGCGATTCCCCTCACCGTCTTTTACTACGTCGCGTATCCGTTCATCTGGGTGCTCAACCGCTGCGCGAATCGGCTGCTGATGTGGATGGGCATCCCGCCGACCAAGGAATTCGACCACGGCTTCAATCAGGAAGAGTTGCAATACGTGCTGATGAATTCGCGACATGTCCACCCTTCGGATGACCTGGTGAACAAGATCATGCTCAAGGCGCTGCGCTTGAAGGAAACGACGGCGGAGCAGGTGATGCTGCCGCGCGAACAGGTGGTGGTGCTCTGGCGAGACAAGACGCTGGCAGAGAACATGGCGATCGCGCAGAAGTCGGGCTATAGCCGGTTGCCGTTCTGCGGCGACACGCAGGACCAGGTGCTGGGCGTGATCCACGTGAAGGAACTGCTCTGGCAGTTCCAGGTGCTCGGCGCGCAGACCAACCTTGCCGCCATCGTGAGACCGATCCTGACCTTCCTGGCGCGGACGCGCCTGCCGGCCATGCTGGAGCTTTTCCGCAAGTCGCGCAATCACCTAGCGCTGGTGCTCGATACGGATGAGAAATTGATGGGCTTGGTCAGCTTCGAGGATGTACTGGAGGAATTGGTCGGCGATATCCGCGACGAATTCGATATTGAGAAGGGCCCGTTTTTTGAACGGAGCAAGGAGGCCGTGCTCGTCGATACCGACCTGCCGTTGCGGGATCTCGCCAGCGAAACGGGCTGGCCCATCAGCACGCAGACGATCGAGACGGTGGAGAAATGGGCGCTGCGCCACTGGGGCCGCGTGCCTCATCCCGGCGACTCGCTGGAGATCGAGGGCTTCCAACTTGTCGCGACCGAGGTGAACCTGCGCCGCATCCGCCGCCTCCGCGTCATCCGCAAGATCGCGCCGCTGCCCGCCGGTGCGGATCCCGAGGCGATCGAAGAACATCAGCATCAAAATGAAATTTCCTGAAGTGCATCCGGTGGTGCTCGGCACCGTCACCACGGCGGCGGGGTTGCGCCTGCTCGCCAAGGCGTCGCTTCCCTCGGACGCCATCGAAGTCCGCGTCGATGCGTTGTTGGCGGAAACCGTGACGGTGGAGAAAATCGAAGAAGCCCTGCGCGCGAAGAAACATCCCGTGCTGCTCACCCTGCGCATTCCGCCCGAGGGCGGCCAGCGCCCGTGGAAAGTGAAGGAGCGCCGCGAGCTCTACCTGCGCCTGCTGCCGTTGGTCGAGGCCATCGACATCGAACTCGCCACGGCGCGCGCGATGCAACCGGTCATCGACGAGGCGCGCCGCACGAGCAAGACCGTGGTGCTTTCCGCCCACGCTATCCTCAAGCCCGCCACCACCGCGCAGTTCTCCAGCTGGGTGGGACAGTTCGCTCCCCAGCCCGCGACCATTTTCAAGATCGCCGCGCGCATTCAATCGTGGCGCGATTTGCAGCAACTCGCCGCGCTGTTGGTGAACCATCCCGAGTGGCAACTCGCCGTGATGGGCCTCGGGCCTTATGCTGCACAATCGCGTTCCGTGCTTACGGCGCTCGGCTCACGTTTGGTCTACGGCTTCCTGGACCAAGCCGCCGCGCCCGGCCAACCATCCGCAGCGGAAGTGCGCAAGATGGTGCTGGCGGTGCGAAATCTCGAAGGATAGTTTCCTGCCCCTGAGCACGGTCCAGACGGAAAGCCGGACGCGTGCCGCAGATGCGGAGTGTTTTTGCCTGTTCAACGGCCGGTTACCTGTCTAATAATCGACCCCCTCTATGCCCGCAAAAATCTATTCCGATAAAGATGGTGACCTGAACGTCCTCAAGAACAAGACCATGGCCGTGATCGGCTTTGGCTCGCAGGGCCATGCCCATGCACTCAATCTCAAGGAAAGCGGCGTCAAGGTTGTCATCGGCCTTTATCCCGGCAGCAAGTCAATTGAGGCTGCCAAGAAGTATGGTTTTGAAGTTCTGACCACCGCCGAGGCGGTGAAGAAAGCCGACGTCATTTTCGTCGCCACGCCCGACATTGCCATCGCGGAGGTTTATAAGAAGGACATCGAACCGTACCTGACCAAGGGCAAGACGCTGCTCTTCTCGCACGGCTTTGCCATTCATTTCAAGACGGTGAAACCGCCGAAGGATATCGACGTGATCATGGTCGCGCCGAAGGGCCCAGGCCATCTCGTCCGCCGCCAGTACCAGGAAGGCCGCGGCGTTCCGTCGCTCATCGCGATTTTCCAGAACCCGAGCAAGAACGCGAAGAAGGTCGCGCTGGCGTGGGCCAAAGGCATCGGCGGCACGCGCGCGGGCGTGATCGAGACGACCTTCAAGGAAGAGACCGAGACCGACTTGTTCGGCGAGCAGGCCGTGCTTTGTGGCGGCGCCAGCGAGCTGGTGCGCGCGGGCTTCGACACGCTGGTGGCCGCGGGTTACCAGCCCGAGATGGCCTACTTCGAGTGTCTGCATGAGCTGAAGCTCATCGTGGACCTGATGTACGAGTCCGGCATTTCCGGCATGCGTTTCTCGATTTCCGACACGGCCAAGTATGGCGACGTGGTGATCGGACCGCGCATCATCAACAAGTCGACGCGCGCCGAGATGAAGAAGGTGCTCAAGGAAATCCAGAACGGCAAGTTTGCCAAGGGCTGGATCAAGGAAGCCACGACCGGGAAAAAAAAGAAGTTCCACAAGCTCCTCAACGATGGCGCGAAGCACAAGATCGAGAAGACGGGCGCTCACCTCCGCGGGCTGATGCCGTGGATCGGGAAGAAGAACATCGGCGGCGCGCAGGCTTCGTACTGACTGAGCGTTTCGAGTCGAACTCAGAACCAAAAGGGCCGGCTGGATGAGGATTAAAAACTTTCTCTTCCTACCGGCCCTTTCCTTTTTTGGAATCGGCTTGGGGTCCGGCCAGACGACCGATAATCCCCCGATGACGAACGTGCCAACCGCGCCAAAGCCGCACATCATGCCGGTGGAACAACCAGTGCAGCCCTCGGCGGCGCTCGCGCCTGGGGGAGCGGGGCTACCGGGAAGCGCCGAGAGCAATCCCGAGAAGATCGAGGATTTCAAACGACGCTTTGCGCAAGGCGGCGAGCTTCAGAAAGCGGGCAAATACGACGAGGCCCGAAAAATTTACGACAGCATTCTTGCGGAAGAACCCAATGCCCGAGGCTCGTTGCTCGAAGCGGGCGAAATCAGCTACCGCCTGAACGATTTGACGCGAGCGGACGGGTATCTCGAGAAACTTCACTCGCTCGAGCCTAATTTCCCTGGAGCCATCGAACTGCTGATCCAAATTAATCAATCCCTCAAACGCGATGTGAAAGTCGAACTGCTACTCCGCGATTTTCGCGCTCTTTACGAAAGTGGCAAGGTTCCCGGCATGCGCCCATTCTTTGTGCGGGAAAGAATCAAAGCAGACCAGCAGGTGATCATCATCAGTCAGTTTTTTGATTACACCCAGTCGCCGAACACGGTTTATATGGCCGAGGTGTTCGATAGCAGCGGCAATATCCAACGACGCATCCTGCTCAACTACGACGACGACACAACCAAGGCTCTTCGCGCCAAGGACGCCAGGTACCAAACGACGGAAGTCTTCACTTGGTTCGAGCACAAGCTGGTCGCCGGCAAGGTGACGGAGATCGATGCTTACTTACAAGTCTTCGCGTTGCCGGATTACAACAAATTCCGCAGCGCGATGTACGTCATCCTGGCCAATCCGCCAAAGCCGATTTATTCCGCACCGGTGGGCGGGAATCAGTAGTAGAATTTACTGCGGCAGCGGCGTCGGTTTTGGCAACTGTGGAAGTTGCGGAGGCGCACCCGGATTCGCCTTTGTCGACTGGACCGGCTTGTTACCGGCCGCGCCACTCACCGTCTTCAAGGGAGCGGTCGAAATCGGCCCCGGCACGCCAAACCGCCGCGCCTCCACCGGGTCGGCGGACCAAAGATGGTCCAACTCGGCCTTCGCGCGCGACGGCGATTTGTGTGCGGCATAGTAGTCGGCCAGCTTGAGGCCGACGCGGATGCGGTCGATAGAGGCAGGGTTTAAATTAATCGCTTTTTGGTAGGCATTGACCACACCGGGCTCGTTCGCCTTCGCTAAAATATCGCCCAGCCCCTCCTCGGCCACCGCGCCGGCGCCGGGAATTTCCAGCGCGAAACGCAACGTATCCGGTTTCGCAGCCATCACGCCATCGAGTAAATCGCGCTCCACTTTTTGCAGCAGCACCCAGTCGTCGTGCGCAGTGCGCGGGGTGGAAGCTTGCGCCACGGCGGCGTCGAGCGGTTGCCGGAACGGGCGATAGAGCGGATCGCCGACCACGGTCAACATCCAGGAAAGCGCGGGCTCCGAGGCATAAGCGGCTTCCGCAAAATAATCGCCCTTCAAAATACGGCGCGTAAAAATATTTTCGTGCGGTGTCAGCACAAGGTAGGGTTCGTAGACCATGCCCATGGTCGCCGCAGCACCGTGGGCAATCAGCGGCCCGACCCAGTGCCACGTTTCACTCCGGATCGTATCCGCGCTAAACGAATGGAGATGATAAGCGATGGCGCCGGGCACGAACCGGTTGGGCGCCGTCACCCACGGCCCGGTCGCGTCCTGGTTATACCAGCCCAGATAAAGGGCCACTTGGTTGCATGGGTCGGTCGCGGGCAGACATTCCGGCTTGTCGTCGAACTTCACCTGCCACCCATCCTTAACCAGCGCAGCGCGCGAGGAGCGGAGCCAATCGTCGCCGATGGTGTAAGCGCCGCGTTCGTCCGTTAAGCCGCGCGTATCGATCACCGCCAAGCCGGCCAGCCGGGTCTTCTCCGCCGTCAGTGTATCGTCAATCATCCGGCGCACGTCGTCCACCTTGGGGGCATCGAGCCGCGTCACCAAAATCATATTCCTTGCCAGTTCCGGCCCGACCCGCTTGATACCGGAGACCTGGTCATCGAAAAAAACGTTGGGGACAAAGCCGCCCTTGGGCAGGCCGAAAACGGGCAGCAGCGCCAGTTCGTTATCGACGGCGGCCGCGTTGGTTTGCAACGCGGGATCGTACTCCATGCTGTCGACGTCGCTGGGGTCCGGCGCGATTTTCAACGGCACACCACGCATGAGTACGATGGCCCAGATGTCGTTGCGCGTGGCAACGAGCAGATCAAGAATACGGCCACCGACGCGCACGTGCTGGGTCTCGCGCGCCAGCCAATCCTTTTGCGTCAGGTAGGAAATGATCGGCGTGCGGATGGTGTCGTCATACTGCACTCGCGTGACTTCCTCGGTGGTCGGGCTCGAGATCGCGAAGACGCGCTCGGCCGGGATGTTGCGTTTCGACGCGTAATAATCGGCGAGCCCCTTGCTGTCGGGATCGTTCGTGTTGTAGACCACGAGCAGGTGAGCCGCTAATTCGTCCGTGGGAACGACGGCGGCAGTCTCGCGCGATGTCTCAGGAAAGATCCCGGAACCGGGCGGGATAACCTCCGGCGCTGCATTCGTGCCGGAAGAATCGGGGCGCAAGGTCAGCCCCGATTCGTCCGTCGGCGTCGTGGGCGCGGCAATTTCGGGATGTTCCTGTAAAAATGGCGTCACCGCCGGATTCGGCGCGAACAAAGGGTGGGGCGCAATCGGCGCGGGCGCGTTGGTCGCCGAATCATCCGCGCGCACGGAAAAAGAAAATACGCAGGCGCAAACCGCAGCCAACTTCATCAGCCCCGGACTGCGCTTGAGTATCCATCTTGGAATGATTGGATTCGATTTCGAGATTTCTAAAATTAACCCACGCCCCCCCGAACTGACGACCCGATTATTTCTTTGTAATCGCGACTCTGCCTGAAGGCTCGGACTACTTCGCCGATTTCTCGATTTCCGCCCACTCCTTGGCATCTACTTTGAGCGTTGCGGCGGCAGTGTTTTGCTCCAGGTGATCCACCGAGGACGTGCCGGGAATCGGCAGAATCACCGGCGACCGATGCAGCAGCCAAGCGAGCGCAACCTGGCTAACCGTCGCATGATGGCGCTTCGCCACGGTGTCGAGCGGCCCACCCGGCTTGAGCATATCGCCGCCCGCCATCGGGTACCACGGGATAAAGCCAAGTTGATTCTTGTCGCAATAGGTCACCACATCATCGTGCTTGCGGTCGCTGAGGTTATAGAGATTCTGCACGCTGACAATCGGCACGATCTTCCTCGCCTGCTCGATTTCCTTTACGCTGACTTCGGACAAGCCGATGTGCCGGATCTTGCCCGCCTTCTGCAAATCCTTTAGCGCGCCGAGCGATTCCTCCACCGGCACCTTCGCATCGATACGGTGCAGTTGATAGAGATCGATGCAGTCGATCCGCAATCGGCGCAGGCTCAATTCGACGCACTGCGTCAGATATTCCGGCCGCCCGACTGGCAGCCAGCGATCGGGCCCTTGCCGCGTGAGGCCGCCCTTGGTCGCAATGACGAGCCCTTTCGCATAGGGGTACAACGCTTCGGCAATGAGGTTTTCGCTCACTTCCGGGCCATAGGCGTCGGCCGTGTCGATGAAGTTGATGCCGAGTTCCACTGCCCGCTGCAACACGCGCTTGGCTTCGGCCAGATCCTTCGGCGGGCCCCAGATTCCCTTCCCCGTGATGCGCATCGCGCCGAACCCCATGCGATGCACGGGCAAGTCGCCGCCCAGTTTAAAGATTCCGCTTTTGGTCGCGTCGGGTGTTAAAGTAGTGGTGCTCATCTTTCACCTTACACGGGTTGGCGCCGCAGCAAAAAAAATTCGTTACGCCAAATTAAACTCGATCTTCATGCCATCAATCGCCACGTCCATTCCCGCCGGCAAATCGCGCTGGCGATCGACATGGGTCTTCTCATGCGTCTGGTGGGTGAGAAAAGTGCGCTTTGCACCAA
>CAZZWT010000068.1:0-12118 GCA_964657775.1 uncultured Candidatus Methylacidiphilales bacterium
CTGGTGGTCGAACTCAGCGACGCCCCGGTCGGGCCGACCGCCGCCGATTGGTCCGCAGGCGTGGCGGGAGTAACCGGGGCCGCGTCTGGAGGAGGCGTGGTGGAATCTGCCGGGGAGGCAGGTGTCGCCGGAGTCGCGGCGTCCGGAGTGTTCGTGGTCTGGGAAAATAGGCCTTGGCTGGGGAGGGTAACGAAAAGGACGACTGCCAACGCCTTGGCAAATCCGGAATTTCGCATTCGTCCTGTAAAAAGTTTCAAATCTCCCCTTTGTTGATGAAAGCAAGCATCTTAGCGACGTTAACACTGGCTACAAAAGGCATTTGCCAACGTCTCGCCAGAATTTGGAGACGTGGGCTAGAAACGTCAAGCGAATAAGGTGTGCTTATTTTTTAGCACGGAGTTTGAACGTGCCCACGGTCCCGACACGAATCGGGAACGAGGAGGAAGGGTGAGCCGGATAAGCCCACCCACTTCGCTTAGTCCTTCTTGGCTTTGTCCTTGTAGGACTTCTTGGGACCCTTGGCGTCGGCGGCGGCTTCCGCTGCGGCGGGATCGACCTTGGGGGCGGGATGGTTGACCGTGACGTGGAGCGTGGCCGTGATGTCGGAGCCGAGCTTGACCGTGACTTCATGGTCACCTGTGTCCTTGATCGGCTTGAGGAGATCGATCTTCTTGCGGTCGATATCGTGGCCGGCTTCCTTGAGCTTGGTCGCGATGTCGAGATTGGTGACGGAGCCGAAGCTCTTGTCCTGGCCTTCGCCGGCTTCGAGGGTGAAGACGAGCTTCACCTTGCCCAGCTTGCCGGCGAGTTCCTGCGCGGCATTGAGCTCAGCGGCTTCGCGCTCGGCGCGCTTGCGGCGGAGTTCCTCGACCTGGCGCTTGGTGGCGTTGGTGGCGGGAGCGGCAAAATCCTTCGGGATGAGGAAATTGCGGGCATAGCCGGGCTTGACCGAGACGATGTCGGCTTCGCTACCCAGGCCTTCGATTTTGGTTTTGAGGATGACTTCGACGGGCATAGTTGGATCAGGTTAAGGTTCAGTCCGCCGGGCTCCTGCGGAGGGCAGTAACAATACGGCGGGTTGGGTAGTCTGCCAAAGGCGTCTTCAGAGTCAACGCCATATTTTGGGCGCAGAATCGCGGACGATCGAGGCCGTCTTATCGTGTTTAAGGAGCGGTTAGGGATGCCGGAGAAGCGACGACTGTGATCACCTTAACGTTTTGACTCTCGATAATTTGTGCATCCGATGGCAACTGCGCCTTTTGATAGATTCGATTACCTATCTCGAAGAACAGGCCTCGCAAGCGATCACTGAACCCAGCTCTAAATCCCCCGGCTTCTTTATCCCAACGGTAGGCCTTGGGCGGGTCGATGCGCCTAACATTCATTCCAGACCATTGACTGTAAGGCGTCGATACCGGCTTTCCAATGGGATTGAAATCAAGCCCTCCTACATCCGGTGAGTCCAACTTCGGTATCTCTCTGGGATATATTTCGACGTCATTCCATCGATAAATAATCAAACGTCCCTTAAAAGTATCATGATATGCCGGCGTGACAGTGCCGTCTGTATTCTGGAGAAACGCTATATAGTCGGTTATGGTGCCCTCTTTATTCTTGAGAAACACTCTATTCTCGCTGTCGGGCGTTTTCGCCAGAGTCGAGGATGAAGTATCAGCGTGCGCCGCAGGCTCGACCACCAAGACTACAAGAGCGAGAAGAAGCGGCTTCATTTGCATCACGAATAATTGTGATAAACATCTTAACGCCGCTCGTTTGCTTCTTCTCGGTTGAATTTGTAATTCTTGGGCAAACTTCCTCGGAAGCGGCGTAACCGGACCAAGCGCTCTTCGAGAGTGGGCGTTTTCTCCAATACAAGATCGCGTTCACGGGTGACATGAATTTCCACCTCGTCGCCTTCTTTCAGCGACAGGGCATCGACCACATCCTTAGGAATTCGTACTGCCAGGCAATTGCCCCATTTTGAGACGCGCATAGGTTTCTCTTTAGTAGTTCTGCCGACATCTTATTCCTCTAACGCGGAAAAATCAAAACTTAGCCCCGTGTTGGCCTCTGAGAATCCCGGAGGGATTCCTGAACCGTAGCCGGTGGTTGAGGCCAGCAGGCCGACACCACCGGTATACGACCCCAAAAAGGAGCACTACCCCGAAGGGGTTGCAGAATCCGCGAAGATAATAGTTTCGCTTCCCAAAAGTTCTGTAACCCCTTCGGGGTATGTCCTTCTTTTAATACCATACCGGTGGTGTCGGTCTGCTGACCTCAACCACCGGCTACGGTTCTGTAAAGCCTCCGGCTTATCTGAGAGACTGTCTTGAGATACCAACACAACGAAGATCCGCTTACCTACTACTTCGTCGCCTGAATCAGGATCTCCACGCGGCGATTCGGCTGCTGCGCTTCGATGCTGCCGGTGGAACTGACAACGTAGTTCGTGCTACCGTGGCCGGTAGAGTGGAATTTGTAGGCGGCTTGCGCGATGCGGGTCTGGAGCCACGCTTGCACGGCCTCGGCGCGTTGTTGCGACAGCGTACTATTATAGTCCTGCTTGCCGAAGGAATCGCTGTAGCCGTCGATGTGGATGTCGGCCTCGGGATATTTCGTGATGAGACCGATTGCCTGACTGAGAAGGCCATCCGCCTCGGGCTTGAGGTTGGCGGAGTCGAAGTCGAAGAGGACGTCGCTGGGCAGGCGGAGCAGGATGGGATCGGGCAGGGCGGAGAGATTCGGTCCCGCCGGCTTGAAGGAAGGCGCGAGGTCCGCGAAGCCGGGCAGCTTGCCCGCGGTGCCGTTGCCAGTGGCCTGCGCGCCGCTGGCTGCGCCGGGTTGCGCGGCGCCTGCGCTGGAGTTGATCAGTTGCTCGGCCAGCTTGGACGAGGTGATCGGTCCGCTGGCGGAAGCAGGATCGACTTTGGCGATCTCGGCCGTCATTTCCGCGGCGTCGGACTGGACCATGGGCTGCGCCGGCGTCAGGTCGCTGGCGGCGATGACCTTGTTCGGCTCCGGCACGCTCGGCGTGGCGAGCGCGGGCTGCGGCGTCTGCAGCGCCTTCTCAATCTGGTTGGCGTCGAGGTTGAATTGCGAGGGATTCTGCGGCGGCTCGGCGGCGGGCAGCTTGGCGATGGGGTCTTCACGCTGCGACTTGAACGCGTCCGGGTTGATCTCGATGCGCTTGACGGTGAACGGCCCGGTCGGTGCGCTGTGGCTGGAGGGAATTTCCATGCCCGGGATGCGATAGAGCCCCAACGCCCCGGCCACGCCAGCGTGGAAAACGACGGCGATTCCGACCGCGCCCAGAATCCACCGCTTTTGCAGACGCTCGGCTTCGGCATGGACTCCTAGTTGCGGCATATGGTTACTTAGACTCTAGCAGAACCGTTTTCATTCAAAATGGATTTCGATGAAGTTCTTAAGGTTGTAACGACTGGGCCGTGATAGACTGGCGGGCATGGAACGGTTCCGGGTACTTCTTCTGCTATTCGGAATGTTCGGCCTGCCCGCCGGTGCCGCGCCGCCCGCCGAGGGCCCGGCGAGTGTGACGCAGGGCCTGTACGAGGCAGCGATGAAACATCCGGGGTTTTCGGAGGACAGCGTCAAGGCCTACCACCCTTTTGTCACGCCGGCGCTCTTCTCCCGGCTCTGGAAGGAAGTAACCACACCGGCGCCAGTGGGCGACGCCAAAGATATCGAATTCGATGTCATCACCGGCGGCCAGGACGCGCCCACCGGTTTTGAAATCGGCCCGATGTCGATCGATCAAACCCAGGCGAAGGTCGATGTGACCGTGATTTTCTCACCCACCGAAAAGCACGGTTTCACCGTGAACCTGACGAAGATCGACGGAACTTGGAAGGTCTACGACATCGACTACGGCACGGACGGAAAGCTGAGCAAGTTGTTGAAATAAAGCGTGCGCACTTGCCCTAATCAAACGGATTCAAAACTTGTACGCCAGTGTGCTGGTAATCACGAACGTTTCGAGTCACCAGAGTCAGTCGGTGGGTCAATGCCGTGGCAGCGATCATACTGTCTTTGATCGGCATCGAGCGGCCAGACCGCCGGAGATCCGCCAGCAGCTCCGCCCACCGCATGGCAACAGGCGCATCCCAAACGAGACAAACTATTTTTTGCACGCCTTCGCTAAACCAACGTTCCAGGGCTTGCCTTTTTTTACCGGGTGATACCCACAATATGCCCATTCGAATTTCCCCGAGTATGACGGGATCAATCACAACGTCCTGCTCATTGACCTCGAGCCATTCCGAAACTCGACGGTTGGGCTGAGGCCTCATCTCCTCGCTCAAGACATTGGCATCGACCAAAAACATCAGGGTTTATCGGTCCAAAGGGTATCGGTCGATTCGGACTGGATGGGCACGAAGTAGCCTTTGACCGGACACGCACGAAGCCATTTCACGAGCCCCTTGGTCTTCGGCTTCTTTTGCCGGATCAAGCGGTATTCGCCCCGTTTCAACCGAACCACCTCAAATTCCTGTCCAGCCTTGATCCCATCCTGAAGCCGAAGCTCCGCGGGCAAAACGATTTGGCCTTTGCTGGAGATGGAGGTCGTCATGAAAGTAAGATGCCATCTTACGTTTATTCCGTCAATTCGCCGCCCTCGCTCCAGTTGATGATACTTTCAACAATTTAACGTGCGGGCGGCCCCAAAACGGCTTGGCTATTCCCCGTGAAGGAAACGCTGAATAAAGTCCCCGCCATCACGCTGGCTTTCTGGCTGATGAAAATCTGCGCGACGACGCTGGGCGAGACGGCCGGCGATTTGCTTTCGATGACGCTGAACGTGGGCTATGCGCTCAGCTCGCTCATCCTGATCAGTATCTTTCTGGCCACGCTCGTCGCCCAGCTCGCCGCGAAGGCGTATCACCCGCTACTCTACTGGACCGTGATTCTCTCCACCAGCACCGCCGGGACGACGATGTCCGATTTCATGGATCGCACGCTAGGCCTTGGCTATCTCGCGGGGACGTCCATCCTGCTGACGATCCTGCTGACCGTACTAGCCGTCTGGCGACTGACGATCGGTTCGCTCTCGGTGGACCACATCCACAGTTTCCGGGTGGAAATGTTCTATTGGACGGCGATTCTTTTCTCCAACACGCTCGGCACGGCTCTTGGCGATTTCCTCGCCGATAGCTCCGGGCTTGGCTTCGCCGGCGGCGCGTTGTTGATCGGAAGTATTCTCGCTGCGGTGACGCTGGCGCACTACTTCACGCCGATTCCCAAGACGCTGCTGTTCTGGATCGCATTCGTGCTGACGCGTCCCTTCGGCGCCACGGCGGGCGATTTCCTGACCAAGACGCACGAGAAGGGCGGCCTTGGTTTTGGCACCATCGGCTCCTCCGCGGTGCTGGCGAGTATCCTGGTCATCCTGGTGATTTTCGCATCGCGAAAGCACGCGTCGGACCAGGCGGCAGTGTCGCGAATTTGAATCAACCCGCCGCTTGGCGCGCGGGCCGCAGCAATTCCTTCTTCACGCGGTCGAGCAGGCCGTTGACGAATTTGCCCGACTCCGCGGTGCTGAATTTCTTCGCGATTTCGATCGCCTCGTTGATAGAAACGACGGGCGGAATCTCGGGGCGGAAAAGCATTTCGTAGACGGCGAGGCGCAGGATGTTGCGGTCCACCACGGCCAGGCGCTCGAAGTCCCAGTTATCCGCCAGCGTGCGGATCTTGGCGTCGACTTCGGCCCGCTTCTCCAGCGCGCCGCGGAGCAGGTCGTTGGCGAAATCCTGCACGTTTTTCGGCTCATCGGTCTGCTTCCAAAACGCGGCCAGCGCCTCGTCGATATGGGCGGGCTTGTGCGCATCGTACTGGTACAAAAACTGGATGGCGGCTTCCCGCCCGTCGCGACGCAGGCCCATGATCAGCCCTCCCCTTTAACGGAACCCTGCAGCGCGAGGGCCAGCGCGGCCTGCGCGGCCTCCAGCCCCCGGTTCAATTTCTTGCCCATGCAACGCGCCTTGGCCTCGGCCTCCGTGCTGACGGCGAGGACCTCGTGAATCACCGGCACATCGTTGTCGAGCGAGATGAACATGAGCGCATCGGTCACGGCGCGCAAAATTTCCTGCGCGTGCAGCGTCTTGCCCTGCCACACCACGCCGAGCGCGATAATGCCGTCATACTTCTTCGTGCGCGCGAGCCGCTGCACTTGCAGCGGAATCTCATAAGCGCCCGGCACGCGGACGACTTTCAACTCGTGGCCCTTCAACGCCGCCTGTGCGGACGCGAGCAGCGCGTCGGTATATTCACGATTGAATAGGCTGACGACGAGCGCGAAACGGAATTTGGGAGAACGGGCCATGGGCGAACCATTTAGCTTGCCGGAATTTCTGCCAACAACAAGACGAAGATTCGATTTTAAGCATAGGCACTGAGTTTTGACGGAATGACGGAATTAACGGAATGGGGAAGGGTTTTCAAAATAGAGATCGATCAAAAAAAAAATTCCCACCCTTCAGCAGTCTTCAATTCTGTTAATTCCGTAATTCCGTCAAATCCGCCCGACCTTTGATGTGAGCAGTTCCCCACTCGCATCGTCCTAAATGACAAATAGGTAATACTCGCCGTTTCCCCGCCATCGCGGTGGACAAACGCAGAGCCAGCCCTTACCTACGAGGAAGCTCCTCCCATATGGCCACCAACCCTGCCCAAATCCAGCCCGCGACCGGCCCCGTGCGCCGCTCGATCGGGGCCGATTTCCTGGTGCTGGCGGCCATTGTCGCGCTGATTTTCAGCCTCATCGACATGGGCCACGAATGGCATCACCCGTTCCAGAGCAAAGTCGATATCAACCTCTCGCCCTGGTACCTGCCCTATTACACGATGCTCTCGTTCATGCGCGGCGCGGTGGCCTACGCGATGTCGTTCGTCTTCACCCTCTTCTACGCGCGCTGGGCCGCGTATGACCGCCAGGCCGAGCGCTTTCTCATTCCGCTGCTCGATATTTTGCAAAGCCTGCCGCTCTCCGCGTTCCTCGTGCCGATCGAGCTCGCGCTCGTGGCGATCTTCCCGCACAGCAACATCGGCATCGAGTTGAGCTGCATCATCGTCATCTTTACCGGCCAGGTGTGGAACCTGACCTTCAGCTTCTATTATTCGCTGAAGGCGCTGCCGAGTGATTTTGCCTTCGTGGGAAAACTGGCGCGCTTCACGCCGTGGCAAAAGTTCACGCAGATCGAGCTGCCGTTCGCCGCGAAGGGGCTGGTCTATAATAGCATGATCTCGCTGGCCGGCGGCTGGTTCTTCCTGTCCATCATCGAGGCGTTCACCATCGGCGACCAGGATTTCCGCGTGAAGGGCGTCGGCAGTTACATGAGCGTCGCGCAGGAACAGAAGGACGGCTGGGCGCAATTCGACGCCGTGATCGCCGTCATCCTGATGGTCGTCGCGATCGACCAGTTGATCTTCCGCCCGCTCATTGTGTGGTCGAATAAATTCAAGATCGAGGATACTGAGGCGGAGTTCCAGGACCGCTCCTCCGTGCTGGAATTTTTCGCCCGCTCGCGCGTGGTGAATTGGATGCAGGGCCATTTCACGCGGCTGGTCATGCGCCCCGCCGTGGTCGAGCGCGAAGCCTCGGTGCCCAAGCCGCCCGGCGCGCTGGCCCGTTCGCTCGGCGCGATTCCGTGGCGCGGCATCGGCCTTGTCGTCGTCATCGGCGTGCTCGGCTACGGCGGTTATGCGCTGGTCCATCTGCTCTCCGCCGTTAGCTTCGCGGAGTGGCTCATCATCGTGCGCGATCTCTTTCTCACGCTCGTGCGCGTGCTCGCCTCGATGGCGCTGAGCACCCTCATCGCCGTCCCGATCGGCGTGTGGATCGGCTCCAATCCCAAGCTCGCGCGCTATCTCATGCCGCTGACGCAGATCGCCGCGTCGTTCCCCTCGCCGCTCGTATTCCCGAATCTCTTTGCCATCATCTACCTCTGCGGTGGCGACGGCAGCCTGCAGTGGGGCGCGGTGGTGCTGATGATGCTCGGCACCGTCTGGTACATTCTCTTCAACGTCATCTCCGGCGCCAGCGCCATCCCGCAGGACCTGCGCGCCTGTACGCAATTGACCCATCTCTCGCGCTGGCAACAGTGGCGCACGCTCTGGCTGCCCGGCATTTTTCCCGCGCTGACCACCGGCTGGATCACCGCCGCAGGCGGAGCGTGGAACGCCAGCATTGCCTCGGAGTATGTGCAATATCAGGGCAAGACGGAGATCGCGACCGGCCTGGGCGCGCTCATTTTCCAAGCCACCGATAAGGGCAATTTTCCTGTGCTGGCCGCGTCCGTTTTGGCGATGGCGCTCTTCGTTGTTTTCTTCAATCGCCTCGTCTGGAAACGCCTTTCGGCCATCGCGCAGGAACGATTCCAGCTTCTCACTTAATCTCTAACCCGCACGTCCATGACCACCACTCCTCCCATCGTCGAACTTTCCGGCGTCAACATGACCTTTGGCGAAGGCAGCGGCGACAAAAACAAGGTGCTGGATGACATCAACCTGACCGTGCACGAGCACGACGTGATGGCGCTGCTCGGGCCCTCCGGCTGCGGCAAATCGACCATTATGCGCATTCTCTCCGGCCTCATCCAGCCGAGCAGCGGCGTGGTGAAGTACAAGGGCACGCCGCTCAATGGCGTGAACCCCGGCGTGGCGATGGTCTTCCAGAATTTCGCGCTCTTCCCCTGGCTGACGGTACGTGAGAACATTTTGCTCGGGCTGGAAAACTCCAAATATTCCGCGGAGGAAAAGGCGCAGCACTTTCAGAAGATCATCGAGATGGTCGGCCTCGACGGTTACGGCGATGTGTTGCCGAAGGAACTTTCCGGCGGCATGAAGCAGCGCGTCGGCATCGCGCGCGCGCTGATTATGGAACCGGTGATCCTGTGCATGGACGAGCCGTTCAGCGCGCTCGACGTGCTCACCGGCGAGACGCTGCGGAACGAACTCGGCCGCATCGCGATGGACGCCGGCGCCGGCTTCAAGAGCCTGGTCATCGTCACGCACAATATTTCCGAGGCGGTTTATCTCGCGCGCAACATCGTGGTGCTCGCGGCGCATCCGGGCCGCGTGCAGAAAATCGTGCACAACGACCTGCCATACCCGCGCGATGCCTCGACGCCCGCTTTCCAACAACTCGTCGGGCAGATTCACGCGATCCTGACCAACTCCGTGCTGCACGATGAACCGACGGTGGCCGAGCCCGAGCTGGTCACGCCCGAAACGCCGGAGGAAGAAGCCTACGCGCCGCTGCCCAACGTGAACCTCGGCGAGGTGATGGGCCTCGTCCAATTCCTCAAGCCGGAGCCGGAAAGCATCTTCGCCTTGGCCGCGCACCTGAAGAAGGATTTCGGCACGCTCCTCTCCGTCATCAAGGCGGCGGAGTTGATCGACCTGGTGGAAACACCCGGCCAATCCGTGCGGCTGACCAAGGCCGGCCTCGCCTTCCAGAAAGCCGATACGAAGCAGCGCAAGCAGATGATGCACGACCTGCTGCTGGACCTGAAAATCTTCCGCCACATTTACGATCAGATCGAACAGGCCGACAAGCAGGAAATCAAGGAAGCCGGCGTCCTCACCGATCTCACCCAATTCTTCCCGAACGAGCGGCCCAAAAATCTCCTGAAGACGATCGTGGGCTGGGCCCGCTACGCGGAGCTTTTCGCCTACGAACCGAAGACCGGCCTGCTGAAAAAGTTCGAGAAAAAGTATCTCGGCAAGCCGCCCGCAAAGGGGTGAGCTTTAGTCCGGGTGGCCCGGGCTACTTGTTGCCCGGGTGCCTTTGCCGCCGCGGCAAAGGCACAGGAAGCGATCTTCGCCACCTCGAGAAAAAGCGCACCTTGGCAAACCTCCCGCGCGCGAGCTTTAGTCCGGGTGGCCCGGGCTACTCGTTGCCCGGGTGCCTTTGCCGCCCCGGCAAAGGCACAGGAAGCGATTCCCCGCGATTAAGCAATTTCGATCGTCACCCCCACCTCCTCCCTCAATTCATAAAAGCGCGCCGAACTCCACTTCCAATCGATAGAGCCCGGGACAAGCCCCGCGACCACGGGGTTGTTATGCATATATTCGATCTTCTCGAGGTACTTCTTTTCCGACTCCACATTAAAGTCGTAAAAATTCGCCTGCCAGATCGGACAGTCCGTCGGGCAAAGATCATGGTATTTCGTCAGCTCCTGCGCGAAGAACCGCTTGATGCGATAAGAGCTGGTCTTTTTCCAAGCTAACAGGAATGTCAAGATCGTTGCATCGGGTTGAGTCGTAATGAGCGCATGCACATGGTTCGGCATCACGACGAAACCGTGACAGAGAGCCCCATGCTTCTGCAGGCAACCTTGTAGCACTTCGATCACAATCTCGCGCGTCCGAATTGGCGAACGAAACTGACGACGCTGACAGGTGGAAAACGTGACAAAGGGTGACCCGTTCCCTTCATTAAAAACTTTTCGCTCCCGCATCCGTTCGCTTCCTGTCGTTCCGCCCAGCCGGAACGACCCGGGCAACAAGTAGCCCGGGCCACCCAGAGGATTTGATCGCCGCCTACTTTCCTTTTTGATCCTCACCCAAATCCAGCGGCACCGCATCCGGCATGACAACTATCGGCAGCGGTGCGACGGCGCGCCCCTCGAGCGGCCGTCGGTGATCATGAATGCCCGGCGCAACCTGCGCCTTCTCGATATACGCCATGTTCAACATCTCGAGGTGCGCGTCGATATTGTCGATGTGGTGCAGCATCCACGCCTCGGGCGTGCGCGGGGTGACGGGCGCGCCATATTCCTTTTGGCCGTGGTGCGACGCGATGAGATGGAGCAGATGCTCGCGCACCTGCTCGCGTGGCGGTTGCGTGGGGCCGGTGAATTCGGGATTCGCTTCCAGCCCGCGCCAGAGTTTGTTCACCAGCTCGATGCCGATCGTAATGTGGCCGAGTAATTCGCCGACGGTCGTGATCGGGCTCAGAAATCCCTGCGGCTGGTAATCCATTTCCCACAACTTGCCGGAATCGTGAAAGAGCACGCCGGTAAGGACGAGGTCCCAGTTTAGTTTCGGATAAGCCGTGGCCAGCGCCGCGGCGGAGCGCATCATCTGCGAGGTGTGCTCGAGGAGGCCGCCGCGCCGCGCGTGGTGATAATCGCGCGCCGCCGCCGCCCGCTTGAAGCGCTCGCCATATTCCGCGAGATACGTCTGGCACAAGAGGCGCAGGCGCGGATCGGCCATGGCCGCGACGAGCGTGGTGACGTCATTCCAATCCCGCTCGAGCGCCGCGCGCCGTTCCGGCGTGCCCGCAAAGAGCTCGGCGATCTCCGGTTTCTCCAGCCAGCGCACGCGCGCATTGTTGATGTTGAGACCAAACTGATTGCGAAAGAACGATCCATCCAGCCGCACACAATCGCCATCCTGCACATCGTGAAACGCCTCGTAGGCCTCGGTGTCCTCCCAAATCTTGAACTTCTCCACCGCCGTGCCATCGGTGATTTCAATATCGAGAAACGGCTTCCCCGCCTTGGTGACACTCTCGCGCGTCTTCACCACCTGGCACGAAACCTCGGCTTTGACGGGTGCGCCGTCGGCGAGGGTCTGCTTTCCGATTTCCAGTAAAGTCACGGTCCTACGAAAGCAGGAAAAAGAACGCGAAGAAATGAATCTTTTCTTTCTCGCAGTAGGCGCGAGCGTAATTGAAATTATGTCCGCTCCCTTCAAGCATACTTTTTTGGCAGTTTTAGTCTGCTGTCTGTCCGGATGCTACGTACCGATGGGCTTCCATAACGTGGATTACGACTCGGGAGTCAATCCGTTCGACAAGATACGAATATTGAATGATCAGGGCGCGCTTGAGGTGATTATTTCGGATGAGTCAAAAGACCTAAAAAATTTACGCATTACTGACGCAAAATTTTTTAACAGTCAGGGAGAATTCGTTCCGACTACCCTCGATCCGGGAGGACTCACCCATGAAAGCAGTAGTCAACAAAACGCCTCGTTCTTTTTCAGAATGACTTACCGGAGCAATATGCACTTCGAACGGCCTCCATTTCATCTAAAAATTAGCGGATTCGATGGAGCCACGCCATTTAGCATCGACGCCAAATTTACCGATCAAGTT
>CAZZWT010000069.1:0-12115 GCA_964657775.1 uncultured Candidatus Methylacidiphilales bacterium
GTGACGAAAACGGCGACCATCACCATCAACCCGGTGGAGGACGACAGTGCCTCGCCCAATCCTACCCTCCAGGTCTCGCTCGACGCCTCGTCCGACTACACCCTGGGCAGCCCCTCGACCGCGACCGTGACGATCAAGGAGATCACCCCCTTCCAGACCTGGACCGCCACCGCGTTTGGCGCGGACGCTGCCACGCCCAGCATCGCTGGCGAGACGGCCGACCCCAACAACAACGGCGTGCCGAACCTGCTCGAGTTCGCCTTCGGCGCGGACCCGCTGCAGACCGGCACGGAGCCGTTGCCCGTCGTGACCACGGCGCTGGGCACGGACGGCCTGCCGCACCTCGAGATCACCTTCAATCAGCTCACCGGCACCTCGGGCCTGACCTATACCGTGCAGGTCAGCCCGGACTTGGTGACGTGGAGCTCCGGCTCCAGCGCCACCACCGTCGTCTCGCAAACGCCCAACGGCACCGGGCTCAGCCAGGTCACCGTCATGGACAACACGCCCGTGCCAAGTCGGGGCCAGCGGTTCATCCGGGTGCAGGTCGGGGAGACCCCATAGACCTCCGGTTTCCTAGCTTTGCTAAATTTCCAATCTTTTTAGCAAATATTAGAAACGCAGCAAACGGTGGTATACCGGCCTGGGCGATTTTTGTGGGAAGATCGGGGCATGACGAATTTGCCGGATCAGTTTCTTCTTCCCAAAGGTCGCGGGCGTTCCTTTAATGAGCGCCTCGAAACCGCCTTTGGCTTTTCCACCATGCGCACCCCATCCCATCGCAGCTCGAGGTTGTGCGCGCTCTGGGGGTTGATCGTGTCCGCGTGGGTGGCGGGGGCGGGTTTCGCGCAGGCACAGGCGCTTTCCGTCCTGCATAGTTTTGGGGCGGGGGCCAGCACGCCGCATTCGTCGCTGGTGCAGGATGGCAGTGGGAATTCCTTCGGCACGACGAGCAGCGGCGGCTCCGCGGGCCACGGCACCATTTATAAGGTGGCGCCGGATGGCACAACCACCATCCTCCATTCCTTCGGCGCGGCACCGGTGACCCTCGGCGGCGACTCGTTCCCGGACGGCACGGTCCCCACCGGGAACCTCATCCTGGCCAACGACGGTAATCTCTATGGCACCACGGCCGATGGCGGCGCGAGCTTCGGGGCGGTTTATCGGATCTCCACCTCGGGTGTCTATTCTTTCATTTACGTCTTCGCCGCCCAGAACAGCATTGCCTCGCCCGCGAGGGAACAGAGCGCGGGCGTTTTCCCCGAGTCGGGCGTCATCCAGGGCCTGGATGGCAATCTCTACGGTACGGCCAGCCAGGGCGGCGACAACGGCACCGGCGTGGTTTTCCAGCTTTCGCTTGATGGCCGTACCTACACCGTTCTGCATAGCTTCGGGGCCATCGACCCTGGCACCGCGGTGGCGACCCAGGATGCGGCCTATCCCTACCTCGGCCTGGTGCAGGACGCGCAGGGAAATTTCTACGGCGCGACCGCGCGGGGCGGCAGTGCCGATACCGGCGCCATCTACGAAATCACCAACTCCCGGCAGTATACCGTCCTCACCAACTTCCCGGCGCCGGCCAGTACCTTCAGTTTCAATCAATCCTCGGCCTACATCCTCAAATGTCCGGGCAACTTTTCGCCGAATTCCGCGCTCGTCGCCGGGCCGGATGGCAATCTCTACGGTACGGCGTCGAGTTGCAACTTCGGCGGTGGCGCCATTTATAAGGTCACGCCCCAGGGCGTCCTCACCATCCTCCACCAGTTTGGCGATGGCACCGTTCCGGGCGATGGCGGGGAACCGAAGTTTCTCACCGGAACAGCGGCGGCTTTCGCTCTTCCGCCCCGGGTCAACGCGTTGATTCTCGGCGCGGATCAGAAGCTTTATGGGACGACCGCGCTGGGTGGGGCGGCCAACAGCGGCGTGATTTACCAGATCACCACGGGCGGGCAGTATGCGATTGTCCACAACTTTGGCGACGGCAGCGTGGCCAACGACGGCGCGCAACCGGTGGGCCTCGTGCAGGGAACGGATGGGAATTTTTATGGCACGACCGCGCTGGGCGGCGACAATACTAGCGGCACGGTCTTCAAGATCGTCAGCGCTCTGCCGGAATTTACCAGCCCGCTCCATGTTTGGGCGGCGCTCGGCGCTCCATTTACCTATCACATCACAGCCACCCAGGGGCCGGATACGTTCGCGGTTGGCAGCTTGCTGGCGGGATCCACCTTGAGCGGGACCAGCAGCATTTCGCTGGGAAACACGCTGCCGGCCGGGTTCAGCTTTGATGGCGTCAACACCGTCTCCGCCACGCCGACAACGGCGGGCACGTTCAGCATGACACTGGTCGCCTCGAACAGTGCCGGCTGGACCGCCGCTCCGCTCCAAGTCACCGTCATGGCCACGCCGGTGATCTCCAGCCTGCTGCAGGCGGAGGGGACAACCACGGGCGTGCCTTACCAGATTTTGGCCACGGGGAGTCCGACCTCGTTCGCGGCGACCGGCCTGCCACCCGGCGTGACGGTCAACTACTTCAATGGCGAATTCATCGGCACGCCCACGACGCCGGGCACCTATCACGTCACGGTATCCGCCACCAACGCGGCCGGCACCGGCTCGGCCGTGTTGACGCTGACCATCCTGAGCGCCGCGCCCACTTCGAGCCAGCAATACACGCAGATTCGCAGCTTCAACGATGGCTCGGTCAGCGGTGAGGGAACCTTCCCCGGCGCGATGACGAAGGGGACGGATGGGGCGCTGTACGGCGTGACGGCGCAAGGTGGCGTGGGCGGCGGCGGTACGGTTTTCAGTCTGCTGCCTTCCGGCGTGACGCGCGTGGTGGCGAGTTTCAACGGCACGAATGGCTCGGCCCCGCAGGGGGTGATGCAGACCACGGACGGTACGCTCTACGGCACGACGGCCACGGGCGGCACGGCGGGCTTGGGCGTCATCTTCAAGATCACGCCGGACGGGACGCTAACGGTGATCCATAACTTTGGCGATGGCTCGGTGATTAATGATGGCGCGAATCCGCAGGCGGGCCTGATCCTTGCCAGCGACGGCAATTTCTACGGCACCACGCAGAACGGCGGCTCGGCTTCCAGCGGCACGGTCTTCAAGATGACGCCGGCCGGGGTGGTGACGATTCTGCATAGCTTCGGCGATGGCTCGGTGGCCCATGACGGCGCGCAGCCGGTCGCCCCGCTGACGGCGCTGACGGGCATCACCATTTTCATCAACAATTCGGGCACGGTCTATCCGTTTATCGGGACCACCCTGCGCGGTGGCGCGCAGGACGCGGGGACGATCTTCGGCATCACGAGTACGGGGCAGGTGACGATCTTCCACAGCTTCGGCGATCCGACCGTGGCGAATGATGGCCAGTTGCCGCATGGCGCGTTGCTTTATGTGCCGCCGGGTTCCGGGACGTTGTCCTCATCCACGCCGTTGATTTATGGCACGACGACGACCGGCGGCGCGCAGCACGAGGGCACCCTCTTTGCCTGCGCGCTCGGCGGGACGGGCATGACGATTCTCCACAGCTTTGGCGACGGCACGGTGCCCCATGACGGCGCCAATCCGCTTTCGTCGCTGGTGCTGATTCCACCGTCTGCGGTCGGGGGATTGGTGGACAGCGGAGGGGTTTCGACGGCTCCGGTGCTTTGCGGCACGACGCAGAATGGCGGGGCCTATGCATCCGGCACGGTTTTCACCTGCACGTTCTCGACCCTGACTGGCACGCCGACCAGCAGCACGACGACGATCCTGCACAACTTCAGCGATCCCACGGTGACGAACGATGGGACGACGCCTCTCGGCGGCGGCGTGGTCCTGGGGCCGGATAACAATGTTTACGGCACGACGATGTCGGGCGGCAACAGCTACGGCACGGCGTTCGCGATTCAGACCAATCAGAGCACCTACTCCAACCTCATTTTCACCCCGCTGGGCTGGAATTATATGGGCACGCTTCCGGCCGGGATGGGTTTCGACTCGACCACGGGGACGTTGACCGGCATGCCGTCCAGCTCGGCGGCGTTGGGGACCTATTCCATCACGATTTATAACACCGCTTCGGGCGGCGGTCAGGGCAACGCTTCGAGTCCGCAGACCATCAACTTGCAACTGAGCCAGACCTTCGCGTCCTGGGCCAGTGTGCACGCGGTTTCCAGTCGGGTGACGAGTGGGTCTTCCGGCGGGCCGGCGGACGGCGTGCCGATGGCGCTGAAGTATCTCTTCGATGTCAGAAATCCCAGCCAGCCGATGTCGGTGGCCGATCATGCGGCCATGCCGGCGGTGGGGGTGGATGAGTCGTCGGTGCCGGGGACGCCCTATGTCGCGCTGACGTATCGCCAAAACGCGGGCATGACCGGGATGACCGTTAGTCTCGAGTCGTCCGACGACATGGTGAACTGGTCGCCGGTCACCGGCAATGCGCTGCTGCAAAAGCAATCGGGCACCGATGCCGCCACGGGCGATCCGATGATGGAAATGGGCGCGCCCATGGATGGCTCTCGCCACCAGTTCCTGCGGTTGAAGGTGACGCTGCAGTAAGTTTCGGGGGGAAGGTTTCGCGCAACGACGCAACGACCGCAACGGGAAGGCATTTCGCACAGAGGGCCGAAGAGGTAACTGGCGAGGGACTGCAGGCGGAAGGATGGGGATCTCACACCGGTGCAACAAATCACGAGCTTGAAGTCCCAAGACCTAAAGTTTTCTCCGTGATCTCCGTGTCCCCGGGTGAACCTCTCCCTTGTTGCCCCGTTGCGGTCGTTGCGTCGTTGCGTGAACCTTTGCCCACTCTTCACGATTTTTTGCGAATGAAGCACAAGCCATTGCCACTGTGGCACAATCCTGCTACGAAATTTTGCGTGCGAGCGAATGTCTTCGTGATCTTAAGCATTATGTTATGTGCTTCTTTGCTCGCTCGTGCGCAGGAGGATCAATTACCCCAGCAAAATGCGTCGGGGTCTTCGTCCTCGAACAACCTGCCCACGAGCACGACGGACCAGCCCGGCGATGTGACGCTGACGCCGGAGAATCCGGTCTCGAGCAATCCGCTGCCGGCCATTCCCAAGCTGGAATTGAATGCGCCGCAGGAGTATGCGCCGGTACTGCCGGATGTGACGCCGGGCGAAAATGGCGCGCTCTACGAGCCGACGATTTGCGTGAAGGAGTTCGACTTCATCGGCAACCATGCGTTTGGCTCCGGCACATTGGCGAAGCAGATCGTGCAGTACACGGGGCGCAAAATCACGAGCGAGGAATTGGAGGCGGCGCGGCAGACGATCACGCTCTATTATGTGAACCACGGGTATATCAACTCGGGCGCGCTTTTGCCGGACCAGGACCCGAAGGATGGGGTGATTCATTTGCAGGTGGTCGAGGGGAAGCTGACCTCGATTGTCGTGACGGGTAATCATTGGTTTCAGACGTGGTGGTTGCGCAATGAGATGCGGCAGGCGGGCGGCGAGCCGTTGAATTTCAATCACCTCAAAGAAGGCATGCAGGTGCTGCGCGAGAACCCGACCATCTCGCAGGTGAACGCGGAGCTGCAACCGGGCGGCGCGCCGGGCGAGAGCCAGCTCAAGATGGAGGTGCAGGATCACCAGCCGTTCCGCGCCAGTATTGAGATCAATAATTATCGGCCGCCGAGCGTGGGCTCGACCATTGCGGAGGCGCACATTTCCGACCTGAACCTGACGGGAAATAACGATCCGCTGTTGCTGACCTACGGCATCGCGACCTCGACGCCGGGCGGGTTTGAGCTGAGCGATTTCGACAACGCGGCGGTCGATTACCGTTTCCCGATTTCGCCCTGGCGCACGACGATGGAGCTGGGCGCGGACAAGAACAACTCGGGTATTTTGGCGGCGCCTTTTAACCAGCTCGATATCGTGAGCAAGCTGACCGAGTACCACGCGAGCGTGCATCAGCCGGTGTTTGAGAACCCGAAGCGCTCGCTGATTTTGACGGCGGAACTGGATAGCCGGCGCAGCCGGACGTTTCTTTTTGGCGAGCCGTTCACGCTTTCGCCGGGCGCGAACAATGGTGTGGAGGATGTGACCGTGCCGCGCTTCATCCAGGAATTTGTCGATCGCAGCCAGGTGCACGTTTTCTCGTTTCGCTCGCAATTCAGCTTGGGCATCGATGCGATTCGCTCGACGATTAACGAGACCTCGCCGGACGGGCATTTCTTTTCGTGGCTGGGGCAGTCGCAATATATCCGGCGGCTGGGCGACTCGGATTGCCTCGTCATTGGGCGGCTGAGCGGGCAGATCGCGGACCGGCCTTTGCTTTCGCTGGAGCAACTGGAGCTGGGCGGTATTTCGAGCGTGCGGGGTTATCTGGAAAATCAGGTGCTGAGCGACAACGGCATTTTGGCGTCGATTGAATTTCGCGTGCCGCTATGGGAGGACAAGGACAAGAACTCGATTGTGTCGCTCGCGCCGTTCACCGATCTGGGCATTGGCTGGGACAATGTGGAGGTGGATGCGCCAGCCGATACAGGCGGGACCGGCGGCAATTTGGGCCGGCAGGGCGTGATCCTGCCGAGCGTGGGCTGCGGGTTGCTGGTCAATCCGTGCAAGTATCTCAGCGGGCAGATTTATTACGGGTATGGCATCAACCGCCGGCAGGTACCGGATGGCGACAGCCTGCAAAACCAGGGCGTGGAATTCAGCATCACGTTCAACGCGCTTTGAGATGAAAACACGGCGCGCTTTTGTTTTTGGTTTGGTGTTCGTGCTGGCGAATGCGCATGGCGTGGCCGATGACGCGAAGGCGGATGTCGCCAAGGCGCAGGAGGCGCGGGCGCGCGGGGATTTCGCGGGATCGCTGCCGTTCTGGCGCGCGGCGGCGGAGGCCTACGCGGCGGACAAGGATTCGTCCGGGCAACTCAGCGCGGCGCTGGGGTTGGCGGATGCGTTTCAGCAACTGGGCCAATATCGTCTCGCCGAAGACACGCTGGAGAAGGCCGATCAGGTCGCGAAGAAGGGCGGCGACAAGCGGCTGCAGGTGCGCGTGGAGTCGAGCCTCGGCGCGGTCTATATGTTGACGAGCAATCCCGATGACGCGGAGGGGCTGCTGACGAAGAGCCTCGCGCTGGCGCGGGACGTGGGCGACGCGCATTTGATCGCGACGGCGCTGAATAATCTGGCGAACCTGCACGCGTACCAGAAGAAAACGGACGACGCGCTGAAGGAATATGAGGAGGGCGTGGACTCGGCAAAGTCGGCGGGCGACAAAGGGCTGGCGCTGAAGATTTCGGCGAACCTTGTCGCGTGTGCGGTCGCGGCGGAGAACTCGGACGAGGCGATCAAGTGGGCGAAGGCGATCATCGACGAGGCGCCGGGCGCGCCGGATTCGCATGACAAGGCGCAGGCGTTGCTCGGCGCGGGCAAGGCGCTGGTCGATATTTTTACGCAGAGCGATGCCAAGGACGACGACCTGCGGCTGAAGGCTTACGCGGCCGACAAGCAGGCGGCGGCGACGGCGCAGAAGATCAACGATGCGCGCGCGCTTTCCTACGCGCTGGCGTATGAAGGCGAGTTGTATGAGTTGGAGGGAAAATCGGACGCGGCACTGGAGCTGAGCCGGCATGCGGCGGTGCTGGCGCAGCAGTTGAAGTCGCCGGATCTTTTGTTCCGCTGGCAGTGGCAGATCGCGCGCATCCTGGGCCTGCAGAAGAAGCGCGAGGAGGCGATCGTGGCCTACCAGTCGGCGGTGACGACGCTGCAGGGGATTCGGCACGACATGTCGCTGCACTTTGGGAATATCAATTACCACTCGTCCTTCCGCGAGGCGGCGGGGGCGATCTATTTTGAGCTCGCGGATTTGCTGCTGCAACGCGCGGATGACGCGAAGACGGATGCGGAAATCCAGACCGACCTGCACGACGCGCGCGACACGGCGGAGGATCTGAAGGCGGCCGAGTTGGAGGATTATTTCCAGGACGATTGCGCGAATTTGTTGAAGGCGAAGGTGACGAAGATCGAGACGGTTTCCAACACGGCGGCGGTGGTCTACATCATCCCGCTGGCGGACCGGACGGAGATTTTGGTCAACATGCCCTCGGGGCGGATCGAGCGGGTGAAGTCGCCGGCCACGCAGGCGCAACTGGAGGAGACGGCGACGCAGTTCCGCTACAACCTGGAGAAGCGAACGACAGACGAATATCTGGAGCAGGCGGAGCAGCTTTACGACTGGCTGATCAAGCCGCTCGGCCCGCTGCTCGAGGACAAGAAAATCGACACGCTCGTCTTCGTGCCCGATGGCGCGCTGCGGACGATCCCGATGGCGGCGCTGAGCGACGGCGATCATTTTCTGGTCGAGAAATATGCGATCGCCACCACGCCGGGGCTGACGTTGATGGAGCCGAAGCCGCTCAATGCGCAGAAGGGCAATCTGATCATCAACGGCCTCTCGGAAAGTGTGCAGGGTTACCCCGCGCTCGATTACGTTCCCGACGAGGTAAAGAAGCTGAACGCTCTTTACGGCGGTCCGGAGCTGATGAACGCCAAATTCATCCAGCCCAATGTCGATAAGGAATTCGCGACGGACAGTTACTCCATTGTCCATATCGCCTCGCACGGCCACTTCGACGCCGATGCGAGCAAGACGTACGTGCTGACTTACGACGGCAAGCTCTCGCTCGACCAGTTGGAGCGCATGATTCGCCCCAGCCAGTTGCGCGACCAACCGGTGGAGCTGCTCACCCTCAGCGCGTGCCAGACGGCGGCGGGCGATGACCGCGCGGCGCTGGGCCTCGGCGGCATCGCGGTGAAGGCCGGCGCGCGCAGCGCCTTTGCGACGCTCTGGTTCGTGAACGACGAGGCGTCGTCGATGCTTGTGGCCGATTTCTACACCAATCTCCACGGCGGTGCGGGCAAGGCGAAGGCGCTGCAGCAGGCGCAAATCAAGCTGCTCAGCAATCCGCTCTACGGGCACCCGTGCTACTGGGCTCCCTACTTGATTATTGGAAATTGGTTGTAAGATGGCGCGGATGAAATTCCCGGGAATCCTCCGTCCCGCGCGCGTCGCGTTCCTCATCGGGCTGGCTGTGTTTTTGCTCGGCGGCGTCCTCTGGCGCGCCGGGCTTTTTCAATCGCCCGAGCTTTGGTGCTACGACCATTTCGTGCGCTGGAATTCAAATCCGTCCGCGACCGACTCGCGCATCATCCTCGTTTTGCTGACGGAGGATGACATCAAGGCGATGGATTATCCGCTCAAGGACGATGTTCTCTCGGAAGTATTGGAGAAAATCGACGCGGGAAATCCGAGCGTCATCGGGGTCGATCTCTATCGCGATCTGCCGGAGCCCCGCGATCACTCGAAAATTGGAGTGTTGAACGACACGCTCAAAAAGCATCAAAACATCGTCTCCATTTTTCTCTTCGACACCCCGGAAGATCCCTATTTGATCGCGCCGCCCAAAATCGTCCAGGACGATCCCTCCCGTTTCGGATTCAATAATTTCCCGGACACCAAAATTATCCGCCGTGCCTATCTTCTCTGGCCGTGGGGCAGCAACTACAAGAACAGTTCGCCCTATTACTCATTCCCGCTCCTACTCGCGCAGTATTATTTTGCGGACCATAACATCGACGTCGCGCAGGAGGGCGATAATCTTCGCCTCGGCCGGACCATCGTTCCGGGAATAGGGAAGGACGACGGCGGTTACGTCAACACGCTCCCAGGAGGATACGCCTTCCTCCAGGATTTTCGTTGTCCCTGGAAATTCGAGTCTCTCTCCATCAGCGATGTCCTGGCGTTGAAAGACGCCTCCGTCTTCAAGGGCAGGATCGTGCTCTTGGGAATTGAAGCGGGCAGCAGCAACGATACCTTCACGACGCCACTCAGCCCCAAGCAGAATCCGGTGAATCCTAACTCGTCGTCGAATGCAGCTCCCGACACCGTGGCGGGAGTGGAGCTGCATGCGGAGATCGTCAACCAGCTTTTGCGCATCGCCATCAACGGGGAAAATCCGACGGCGTGGTTCCGCCCGTGGTTTGGCTGGACACTGCTGGCGGTCTGGGGTGTCTTCGGAGTGCTGGCCGGGCTTTACACCAAGTCGCATCATCTCTTTGCCTTAACCGTGGTGATCTGCCTTGGTCTCATCGCCGGGACGGGCTGGCTGTTCTACGTGCACGGCTATTGGATTCTGGTCTTCGCGCCGGCGGCGGTTTTCGTGGCAACCGCGATGTTGGTCAAGGGCTACGCGGTCACGTATGGAGAAGAGGAAAAGCAGCAACTGAAACAGCTCTTCTCGCAGCGGGTGAATCCCGAAGTCGCCGAGTATATCTACAATAACAGCGACACCTTTCTGGAGGGTGGCCGGCCCGCGGCGACGAAGCTGGTGGTGACGGCTCTCTTCACCGATCTCAAAAACTATTCCACTATTTCGGAGGGAATGACGCCGACCGAGTTGATTGCATGGGTCAACGACACGCAGGCGGCGTTGACCAAGCATGTCCGCAAGAACAACGGCATGGTGCTCTGCTTCATGGGCGACGGCATGATGGCCACCTATGGCGCACCCGTGCCGCGAATGACGGAAGAAGAGCGCGCGAACGATGCCGTGAACGCGGTGCGAAGCGCGCTGGCCATGGGCGGTGAGATTCGCCGGATGAACGTGAAGTGGAGAAAGGCAGGCAAACCGCTCGCGGGCCTGCGCATCGGGATCTTCACGGGCGAGGCGGTCGGCGGAGACATCGGGACGCACGAGTATGTGGAGTACTCCGTCATTGGCGATACCATCAATACGGCCTCGCGGCTGGAAAGCGTCGATAAGGAAGGCACCATGACCAAGGCGGGCGCGGAGGTTCGCATCCTCATCGGTGCGCGTACGAATCAATATGTCAGCAACCAATTTCCCACCCGGCACGTAGGATCGTTAGCCTTGAAAGGCAAGACCGAGACCACTGAAATTTACAAAGTCCTTGATTCCGAGGATGAACCCGAACAAACTAATAAAGTATCCTGATGAAACATTTGCCCTTCGTTGGAATTCTATTCGTTTCGTCCCTCCTCAGCGCCTCCGCGCAAACGCCAGCGCCCGTTCCCGCTGGCACGGCGCCGGACGCTGCGCCCGTAAAACCCAAGTTTGCCATGTTTCATCAGCCCTCGGACGTTTCCGGTGAGTCAGTCGCCCTCCATTCCGGCGGAGGGTCGCGTGGTGGTGAAGAGTTGGGGGTCAGCCTCGAAACGCTCGTCCCCGAGCAGCTCGCGTTGACTACGCAGGCCCAACCTTCGCTTTATTGGTACCAATCCAAGGCGACGGAAGCGCAATGTGAAGTCACGTTGACGCAGCCGAAAGTCCCCAAGCCGTTGCTGGTCTTGAAGACGAGCAAAACCACGCCGCCGGGCATTCATGCGATTCGGCTCTCCAAGTTCAATGTGGAACTGAAGCCCAATGTTGTTTACCACTGGAGCGTTGCAGTTGTGGTCGATCCCAGCAGCCGTTCCGGCGACCTGATCGCGAACGGGGCGATCAAGCGCATCGATCCTTCGCCGGCCCTCGCATCGAAATTGGCGGCCGCGAGCGATGCGGACAAACCGGCGATTTTCGCGGAAAATGGCATTTGGTACGATGCGCTGCAATCGATCTCCGACCAGATCGACAAGGCGCCGTCGGACAAGGATCTTCGCGCCGTACGGGCCAGCCTGCTTGACCAAGTGAAGCTGAAGGGCGCCGACATGGAGAGCAATTCGCCCGCGCCTGCTTCCGCCAAGTCGCCGTAAAACCGAACGGTGCCATGGCTACCGGGGAACGCACAAAATTCGGTGTGGTTGGTTCCGTGGTTTCGCTCCTCATTCCAAATTTGAACTGCCGATCTTCGGCGCGTGAAAAACGTCAGCGCGACTTGAAACTTCGCGGCGAGCAGGAAGGTTCCGAAGTGAAACTTGGGAACGAGGGGACTTTTAAAATCGGCGCGTTTTTTTTGAGGCGTGAGTACAGCGATTCCGTCCCGCTTCGAGCGGGACGGAACCGTTCCGGCGCAAGGGCCTGCGCCGGCTACCTTTTCGGTTTCGCGCTTTGTGCATCGCCGGTCTTTGGCGCGGGGGCGGTGATTTTGGATGGGAGCATGGGGACGAGCGGCTCGCTGGCGGGGCC
>CAZZWT010000070.1:0-12095 GCA_964657775.1 uncultured Candidatus Methylacidiphilales bacterium
GTCCAGATCGAGGATGAACACACCGCGCGTCTGGATATCCAAAATGCAGTGCCGAGACGACACGTCGGAATTATCGATCACCACATCGGACGTCGTCGCCCGGCCCAGCACCGTGGAGGTCTTCGTCAGGTAAATCTTCTCCATCAGGTGATCCTGCGGCACCAAGTAATAGCGGAACGACTCCGGTTCTTTTTCCTTCTTCTTTTCCGTGCCGGCGATGCGGCTCGTTTCCTGCATCTTCGGCTTCGTCACGTTGGTGTGCTTGGCGATGAAATCGGTGATCTTGAGGAAGATCAACTTGTCCGCCTGCGCCGGTTGAGTGCCCCGCAGCCAGGTGTAGCCGGCCAGGGAAAGATGCAGCGCATGCTCCACGCACACCGGGCCTTCCTTGCTGCCGTTGTAGGCGCGGATGATGTAGCCATCTTTCACATAAATGTGAAAAAGCTCGGCGCCCTTGTGGACGAGAATACAGCCCTGCTCGCGATTTTCGCCCAGCTTGGCCAGCGCCTCCTCAAATGAGAAAAGGTCCGCTGGCATGCCCAACTTGTCGGCAGGCTAACAGATTTCTTGAGCGATTTTTAGTATCCAAGGAACAGTGCCGGCCTCAGCGCTTCAGCGCCGGATCGACCAACTCGCAAATCGTGTGGAGCATGAACTTGTGCGCCTCCTGGATGCGCGCCGTAATCTGCCCCGGCACGATCAGCTCCACCGTGGCCAAACCTTTCGCGGCGCCGCCGTCATTGCCCAGCAGGGCGATGCTCAGCAGTTTCAACTCCCGGGCCGTTTCCAGCGCGCGGAGGACGCTCTTCGATTTCCCGCTGGTGGAAAGCGCGATCAGCACGTCGCCCGGTTGGCCGAAGCCGCGCACTTGCCGGGCGAAAACCTCGTCGTAGCCGTAATCATTGGCCGTGGCCGTCAGCAGGCTGCCATCGGCGGTGAGATTGATCGCGGGATACGGCTGGCGATCGCCGACGAAACGGCAGACAAACTCCGTCGTGAAGTCCGACACGTCGCCCGCGCTGCCGCCATTGCCGCAGGCCAGCACTTTTCCCCCGCCGAGCAGGCAGGCCCGCACGAGATCGGCCGCGCGCACGATCGCCGGCTCCAGCACGCGCAACGATTCGATCGTTTTCGCCGCCTGGTCGATGCAGGTTTGGACGGTACTCATGGAAAGGTGATGGTAAGCCAGGCGGAGCACGAAGTGCGACTCCTTTTCAAAGGTAGCTGCGGTCTATAAACGTTGGTGACCTGTCGCATCCTCATGGCCTTCGGGCCCTTGCCGCTGATCGGCGCCAGGTTGATCTTTGATGGAATGGTAACGGGAAAGCAGATGCAAGGCTCCCCCTCCACCTGAGACATCTCGAGACCCGGTGAGATAGGGGTGAGATAGGGTGAGACGGAAGAGGCGGCTGCGTTTGGTGGGAAGAGCTTAATTGGAGGCGTGGAAAAGTTAAAACGAGCTCGGGTCATGTCGATGACAAATTATGACCTAATGAAATAAAAGTCAACTATCGAATGGACAATATTCGCCCCGCTATCACCGCCGGACATTTTTCCCCAACAAAAGGTAGGGTAATAAGTTGTTCGATCCGCCACGCCTCGAGGTCTTGTTTCATTCACAAGTTATTTTCAATCAGTTCTTAGCAGAACGAAATCTTGGAGTGAATAGGTTGTTAATAAGATAAACTGTTAGGAACCTCCGACTTTCTCTCTGCCAAGCAGTTCTCAAACCAAAAGCGAAGTGAAACGTATCCGCCCAAGATTGACTAAAGCATCCCAAGTGCCTTATATTCAACAGTTAGCATGATTACGGCTTGCGGGAGAAATCCGTCAACCCGTAATTAATTATATATCATGCATCACGGGTTTGACACTTCTCCGTGACGACCCGAAACTAAGGACATGATTTTCAGCCAGGAACGTCTCGATAACGGAGCCCAGCTCGCCGTCGCGCACATGCCGCATGTCGAGAGCGTCTCCGTCGGTTTCTGGCTCGGCGTCGGTGGCCGCCAGGAGACGCGCCGGCAGAATGGTATCTTCCATTTCCTGGAGCACATGCTCTTCAAGGGCACGACGAAGCGGACCGCGCGCGAAATTTCCGAAGCGGTCGAAGGCGTCGGCGGTTACCTCAACGCCTTCACCGCGGAAGAGATGACCTGCTACTACGCGCGCGCCAGCGCCACCCATTTGGGTTCCGTCGTCGATGTGCTGAGCGACATGCTGCTGCGCGCGACTTTCCCCGCGGCGGAGATTGAGCGCGAGCGCGGCGTCATCCAGGAAGAAATCCGGATGTATGAGGACCAGCCGTCGCAACTCGCGCAGGACATGGCCAGCGCGCTCCTGTGGCCCAATCATCCGCTCGGCCGGCCCTTGCTCGGCACGGAGGCGATCATCCAGCGCATGAAGCGGCGCGACCTGCTCAACTATCGCCAGAAGTTTTATCATTCCGGCAACCTCTGCATCACCGTGGCGGGCAAGACCGATCTGCCCGAGGTGAAGGAACTGCTGCGCCCGCTGCTGCGGCAATTTCCCACCGGCCCGCGCGCGATGTTCACGCCCGTTTCGCGCCGGCAAACGGCTGCGCGCTTTCACGTGGTGAACAAGCAGATCGAGCAGACGCAATTTGTTATCGGCATGCGCGGCGTCTCGCGGCACGACCCGCGGCGCTCGGCCTTCCGGCTGATGAGCGTGATGCTGGGCGAGAATATGAGTTCGCGCCTTTTCCAAAACGTGCGCGAGAAGCACGGTCTGGCTTATTCGATCAGCACCGGCGCGAATTATTACCAGGAAACGGGCAGCTTTTTCATCAATGCGGGTGTGGAGAATTCTAAGACGGCGCAGGCGATCAAGCTGACGCTGCAGACGGTGAAGCAACTCGCCCGCCGCGCGCCCAGTGCCCGCGAATTACGCCGCGTGAAGGAGTACACCTACGGCCAGATGCATCTGAATCTGGAAAGCACCGATAACCAGATGATGTGGCTCGGGGAGGGTCTGCTCGGCCACAACCGCGTCATCAATCCCGACAAGCTCATCCGCCAGATCGAGGCCGTGACGCCGGAAGAAGTCCGCGCCGCCGCCGCGTTGCTGGTGCATGACGAGCGGCTGAACGTCGGCGTCGTCAGCCCCACGGCGGAACTGGCGGAAATCGAAGCTGCCTCAAGGTTTTAAAGGCAGGTTTCGCACAGAGGACTGCAGAGAGCTGCAGTTTGAAGGCAATAGTTCGCACGGAGAACACGGAGCCAAGGAGGGGGAAACGATTTCTCTGTCTCCAACCCTCCGTGACTCCGTGCGAACCATTTCCCCTGTCTTTAACTCTTCAGCCCTCTGCAGTCCTCTGTGCGAAACCTGCCTTTAGGCCTTGGGCGGTGGCTTGCGGATGGTGAGGTGCACTTCGCGCAGTTGTTTTTCCTTTACCGGCGCGGGGGCGTTCATCAGGAGATCGCGGCCGTTTTGCGCCATGGGGAAGGCGATGACTTCGCGGATGCTGGTCTCGCCGCTGAGCAGCATGACGATGCGATCGATGCCGGGCGCGATGCCGCCGTGGGGAGGCGCGCCGTACTTGAAGGCGTTGATCATGCCGGCAAATTCGGTATCGACCGTTTCCCGGGGATGCCCGGCCAGCGCGAACGCTTTGTACATGATTTCGGGACGATGGTTGCGGATGGCGCCCGAGGCGAGTTCGTAGCCGTTGCAGACGAGGTCGTACTGGTAGGCGAAGATGGTGAGCGGGTCCTGCTTCTCCAGCGCCTCGAGTCCGCCTTGCGGCATGGAAAACGGATTGTGCGAGAACTCGATCGCCTTGGTCTCGTCGTTCATTTCGAACATCGGGTAATCGACAATCCACGCGAACTTGAAGACGTTCTTTTCGATCAGGTCGAGCTGCTCGGCAATTTTGACGCGCATCGCGCCGAGGACTTTCGCGGCCTTGGTCTCGTTCATGTCGGCGGAGAAGAAGAGAACTCCTTCCGGCGGTTTGGCTCCTCTGTTGATACCGAGGAGCTCCGGAACAATCTCGTCAGGGATGAATTTCGCGATTGGTCCAACTAACTTCGCGGTCCAATCGTTCTCCGTTAGTCGGACGGGCTCTATCTTAATATAAGCCAATCCTGCCGCTCCCAACTTCTTTGCTTCTTCCTGCAAATTGTCGAACCACGAACGCGGAAGTTCCTTATCGTAGGGCATCAGCATTGCTCGAACCGTTTTCCCAGCAAAAGCCCTGAATTCACTCTTCGCAAAAAGAGGCGTCAGATCTTTGATCTCAAACGAAATCCGCATGTCCGGCTTGTCCGTGCCGAAGCGCATCAGCGATTCCTTGTACGGGATGCGCACGAACGTGCCGGTGAACTGGGTCGGAAGAGCTTCGCAGATCCGGTGGATCAACAGTTGAGTGAGCTGACGCCCGACTGGAACCGTTTGAAGCATGGAAGTGACAAGTTGCGTAACAAAGGCCTTTATAGAATCAGAGTCGTTTGAAGCGAGCGGTCTTACTGTCAGAATGCGCGTGAGATAGGGAGTAAATGCCTTAACGCCAGCCTCGACGAATTTTTCCGCATCGCCAATCCCGACAACGGATCCTGTTGAAGGCGTGGTGGTGCCGATAGCACTTCCAAAGACGCGATTAATTTCTTTCGGCTCGCCTGGAGGGAAGTCGCGGCCTTCCGCGGACGTAGATGCCGTTTCGGGATTGGAAACCGTTACGGGCTGAATCGTGAGATACGTCTTCCACCAATCGTAATTGAACGGCGCTGCTTCGACCTGTGGCGAGACACCGGTGGGCTGAACGACGTTGATCTGCCATTCAGGTTTAAACTCTGCGAACAAAGGAATCATCAGCCCCTCGATCGCGGCGAAGACATCGTCCTGCGTGACGAAACTCATTTCCACATCAAGCTGGTAGAACTCGCCGGGCGTGCGGTCGGCGCGGCCGTCTTCATCGCGGAAGCAGGGCGCGATTTGGAAATAACGGTCGAAGCCGCTGACCATGAGGAGCTGCTTGAACTGCTGCGGCGCCTGCGGCAGCGCGTAGAATTCGCCGGGGTAAAGCCGCGACGGCACGAGGAAGTCGCGCGCGCCTTCGGGCGAGGAGGAGGTCAAAATCGGCGTCTGGAATTCCTGGAAGCCGAGCTCGATCATGCGGCGGCGGATCGAGGAAATCACCTTCGCGCGCAGCATCACCGTCTTGTGCAGCTTGCTGCGGCGCAGGTCGAGGAAGCGGTACTTGAGCCGCGTTTCCTCCGGCGTGTGGTCCTCGGGGAAGACGTTCATCGGCAGCGGCTCGCACGAGCCGAGCTTGTCGTAGGTGGCGACGTCGAGCTCGATGTCGCCGGTGTCGAGATTGGGATTCTTCGTGTCGCCGGGGCGCAGGCGGACCGCGCCGCTGACGCTGATCACGGTCTCCTTGGGCAGATGCCCGACTTCATCCTGAAACGCGGCGGTGGGCGGAATGACGATCTGCGTGATGCCGTAATGATCGCGCAGGTCGATGAAAAGGACGCCGCCGAGATCGCGCTTATTATGGATCCAGCCCGCGATGCGGACAGTGGCGCCCGCGTGCGAAGCGCGCAGGTCGTTGCAGGTGTGGGAGCGATACGGATTGGCGGACATGGAGAGAATACTTTTAGACAGGATTAACAAGATTAACAGGATTTTTGCGGGGCAAACGGACGGGATACAAGAGGAACACGAGGGAGGTTCTTCCAACCTTATGGTTAGTTTGGTGCTTTCCATTGAGGTAATTCGGAAAAATTTGGAAATTTGGTCATGCCTTTCTCCCCCATTTCTACTTTAATGCACCCGTGCCAAGCGCGAACGAGGAACCTGCATCGAATCCGGCACCGTCGTTTTCCAACGTTTTTCTCGATTCCGTCCGCCGCGCAAAGGGCAGCGACCCCGCGGGCAAGACCGATGCGCTGGAGCGGCTCATCTACATTTACGAGACCATCCTCGGCACCACCGACGACTTCATCTACATCTTCGATCCGGAAGGCCGTTTCGCCTATGCCAACGCGCGGCTGTGCCAGGTTTATGCCCGGACGCAAGACCAGGTCGTGGGCAAGACCTGCTACCAGCTCGGCTATCCCACCTGGCACGCCGACATGCACATGCGCGAGATCAAGGAAATCGTCCGCACCAAAATGCCGTTCCGCGGCGAGGTCCCCTTCACGGGCGACAGCGGCATCTACGGCATCTACGATTACATTTTCCAGCCCGTGCTGGACGCGGACGGAAATGTGGAGCTCATCATCGGCACCACGCGCGATGTGACCGAGCGCAAGCTGGCCGAGGAGAACCTCAAAGCGGCGCAGATCGAACTGCAAAAGCGCGCCGACGAACTCGAGGCCAAGGTGGCCGAGCGCACCGCCAGCCTGCAGGAAACGATCGGCGTGCTGGAATCATTTTCCTACAGCATCGTGCATGACATGCGCGCGCCGCTTCGTTCCATGCAGGGCTATGCGGAAATCCTGAGCAAGGACTTCAGGGCGGAATTGAGCCCGGACGCGCAGCGCTATATCGGGCGGATCAACGCCTCGGCGCAGCGCATGGATCAACTGATCCGCGACGTGTTGAATTTCAGCAAGGTCTCGCGTGAGGAAATTTCCCTACAGCCGGTGGACTCGGACAAGCTGCTGCGCGAAATCCTGGAGACCTACCCGGACCTGCACGCGCGGCAGGAACAAATTCGCCTCGAAGGCAAGCTGCCGGTGGTCATCGCCAACGAGGCGGCGTTGACGCAGTGCTTCTCGAATCTGCTGACCAACGCATTAAAGTTCACCCGCGAGGGCGTGCCGGCGAACGTGCGCGTGCACGCGGAGGTGATCGGCGATCTGGCGCGCATCTTCGTCGAGGACGAGGGCGTGGGCATAGCCGAACATCTGCACGCGAAAATTTTCGATCTCTTCCATCGCGCCACCCATTCGACGGAAGGCACCGGCATCGGTCTGGCCATCGTGAAGAAATCGATGGAGCGCATGGGCGGTCAGGTCGGGCTCACCTCCGTTCCGGATAAAGGGAGCTCGTTCTGGCTGGAGTTGAAGCTCGCGCCGCAGGCGTAGGTTTGAAGACATGTCTCGCACGACGGCGCAACGAATGCAAACGGGGAGGCCGGGGAAGACAACGTTGGGTGGCCCGGGCTACATGTTGCCCGGGTGCAGGAGCGCGACCGCGCGGACGCACAGGAAGCGAAGGCTTGAATCGCGGAGAACGCTTCGCTCTCCCGGGCAACTGCATCGCTTCCTGTCGCCCGCTGCTGCGGACGACCCGGGCAACAAGTAGCCCGGGCCACCCGATCGTTTGGGTGGAAACCACACGCCTCATTTGTGCCTCCGGGCGAAGGCGATTCTTTATTGCGGAAATCCTGTGCGACCGATCCGATCACCAATCTTACCGCCGATATGAAGAAGGATGGCATTGGCATCGGCAGAAACCTTGGCCTGGCTGCGGGTTTCAAATTCTTTCACCTCCACGACGCCATCGGCAACTTGGGCATCGACAATGACGGCGAAAGTGCAGCCTTTTTCCTCGGCAATCTGAAATTGCTTTCCGACCTTCGCTGCCGTGAGCGAGTAATCGACTGGCCAGAATTCTGATGAATGACTTCGAAGACCCTGCAGAATACTCATAGCTTGCGGACGATAGGTTTCGTCGGCGATCACGACGCAAATCTTATCCTTGGTGTTTTTTGAGGAAGCCCACTGCTTCTTCTTCAAAATCTCCCCCAGCACCACATCGCCAATGCCAAACCCGAGCGCCGGCAAATCGACGCCGCCGAGATTTTTCAGCAGCGAATCGTACCGCCCGCCGCCGGCGATGGCGCGGAATTCGCCGCTGCGGTCAAAGACCTCAAAGACCACGCCGGTGTAGTAGGCCAGGCCGCGCACCACGGTGTAGTCGCGCTTGACGAAATCCTGCAGGCCGCGCTGGCGCAGGCCGGTTTCGATTGTGTCGAGGCGGTCGCTTTTGCCCTCTGGGGATGAGGGATTATCTAGAATGGCGAAGACATACGTTTCCAAGCTTAATCCGAGGGCTCGATGTTCAGCCAATTTGGAAGGTGACTGTTGATACTCACTGATCTGCTCCTCGATTAATCTTAGTTTTTCGGCCGTCTTCTCGCGCGTTTCGCGTTCCGATTTGTCGATGGCCTGAATGAACGCATAACGTTGATCTTCAGGTATGCCTTTAAAATCCATGAAATCGGTCCAGAACTGCCGGTCGCTCAGGCGCACGACGAAATCCTCCGCGGTCAACCCGAACGCGCGCAGCACGTCGATGACCAGGGCGATCAGCTCGACGTCGGCTTCCAGGGAAGCTTCGCCGATGATATCGCAGTTGAGTTGGTAATGCTCGCGCAGGCGGCCTTTCTGCTGGCGTTCGTAGCGGAAAACCTGCGGCACGGAGAACCATTTCAGCGGCTTCTTGAAATCCTTGTGCCGCGCCGTGACGAGGCGCGCCAGTGTGGGCGTCATCTCCGGCCGCAGCGCGACCTCGCGGTCGCCCTTGTCCTTGAAGTGGTAGAGTTGCGTAACGATTTCGTCGCCCGATTTTTTCGTGAAGAGGTCGAGCGGCTCGAGCGGCGGTCCGTCGTACTCGACAAAGCCGTAGCGGTGCGCCACCTCGCGCCACTTGGCGAAGATGGCGTTGCGGAACGAGCAGTCGTCAGGATAGAAATCGCGGAAACCGGGGAGGGCCATGGGAAGGTAGAAGTTAGAAGGAAGAAGTGAGAAGGGGAAGGCGGAAACGCCGAGGTTTCGCACAACGCTCGCGACGGGCGCAACGGAAACGCAGCTGGTGGCCCGCGATCTCCGAGCGCGGCGGAGGCGCTAATCTCGTTGGGTGGCCCGGGCTACTGGTTGCCCGGGTCGTCCCCAGCAGCGGGCGACAGGAAGCGATGCAGTTGCTTCGCAATAGAAAGATTATGGGTGTGCCGCGTTTTCGCTTCCTGTGCGTGCGCGCGACGCGCTCTCGCACCCGGGCAACGAGTAGCCCGGGCCACCCACTTCCTCGTTACCAAGTTTCACTTGGTAACGCCCCTTGATCCCCGCGAAGTCTCACTTCGCGCTAATCTGTCTTCTCGCCCGGGATCGGCAGTGCAACTGCCCAGCAGTTCCCAAGTTACGCACGTTGCAAACGAACAATCACTCACCTTCTGGAGTGCATGTGTACCATGGCGTTCTTCCGACTAGTACAGGTCGGGTCAGGATGCGGATCGTTCCGTCGCATTTTGGGCAGGGCAAATCCCACTTAGGGTTTCCAGACTGGGTCTTGCCGCGATTGAACATTTGGAATTCAAAACTTCCACAGTTGAGGCATCGTGCTGGAGATTTTCGGCTCTTGCGCCAAGCCAGTACATCTGGATCGTCGATCAATGGTTCATCGGGAAGTATTTCCGCATCAACAACGGTCGCGCATGAAAAACACCAAGCAAAATCAGCCTTTAATGGAATTGTCCTTCCGTCAGGAAACTTATAGCGGCCAATTGGTGGATACAGCAGTACGGCGAGTTTGCAGGTCTCACACTTAGCTTGGTATTGCATGTTGAGAAAAGCAGAACCAAACTGATCCTTCGACTTCGCTCAGGATGACGGAGGCGGAAGTGAAACCTAAGCCGCAGGCTTCGGACTATCCGGCGCGGGCGCGGCAGGCGCGGCGCCATCGGCGGAAATGGTCTGCGAGAGCTTCATCACTTTCGCTTTCATTTCCTTGCCGGCCTTGAACTTGACCACGGCGCGGGGGGGAATCGGCACGTCGTGCTCGGGGCGATTCGGGTTGCGGCCCACGCGGGCTTTGCGGAGCTTCACTTCGAAGACCCCGAAGTTGCGCAGCTCCACCGCCTGACCGTGCGCGAGGCTTTCGGTCAGATGATCCAGCGTCCGTTGAATGACGTTGAGCACATCCTGCTGAACCATTCCAGTCTCGTTGCTGATGCGGACAACCAGATCGCGTTTGGTTAAATTAGGCATAAACCAGTGCTATTGCGCCAGATGGAGCCGGAATTGCAAGCGTAAAACAAAAAATTCACGTAAATGAGGCACTCGGGCGCAAAGAGGTAAGTCGTTGCGCCATGTTCACCGCGCCCCATTCGAGCAACGGAATTGTTGAGCTTACTGCCGAATCAGACTATGGATAAAGCCGCATGAACGCCGAAGATCTGGTTCTGGTAACGCTTAAGTACAAGGTAATTGCATTGCGAAAGTCGGACGGCGCGGCAGTCTGGGAAACCGAATTGATCCAGAAATTCTTCAAGCCGGCCATTCCGTTCGTCTCGCTAGCCGTTGATGGAACTGGTGTTTACGCGCACGCTGCCGGGCAGCTTTCCGGTTAGATATTCTGACCGGGAAAATTCTCTGGAGCACCAAATTGCCCGATGAAAGTTGGATCAATAAGCAGATGATCGCCTCGGTTGCGACCCTCAGTTCGAGCCAGGCTTCCTCAACCAATCTGGCGGCCAGCCCCGCAGCCAAGATCGAGTTTGATCGACAGCAGTCCGATTAGCGCTACGAAATCTGCTTCACCAACACCTTGGAGTTCCGCCCACTCGCATCATATTTCTCGCGCCGGGCTTGGGGCAAGTCGTTGGGCGAGCCCTCCTTGTAGCCGCCTTTTTGCTGGAAGTAGTTGAACGCGCGCGTCGAAAGCAGGAAGATGGTCTTCACGCCCTTCGCCTTCGCGGCCTCGTCGGCGAAGGTCATCAGCTTTTGCCCGATGCCGATATTCTCGTGCCCGGCACTGACGGATAGGCAGGCCAGCTCCGCCGACTCGCCGTCGGGCTGAATGTGCAGCGCCACGCAGCCGACGATGTTGCCGTCGATCTGGAAGACATAATAGTCATGCAGTTGCGAGAGAATATCCGCGCGGCTCCGCTTCACGATTTCCTCCTGCTCCACCGATTCGCGGATGAGATTGCGGATGGCGCGCACGTCCTTCTTCATCGCGCGGCGCACGGCCTGGTACTCGTTGGCGTAGATCATCGTGCCGATCCCCTCGTTGGAGAAAAGCTCGGCCAACAGCGCCTCGTCCACGCGGCCATCAATGACATGCACACGGTTCACGCCATGCTGGCAGGCGCGGATGCAGTGCTCGAATTTCGACACCATGTTGTCCGGGATATCGGACCGGTGTTTTTTGAAGAATTCCTCCGCTTCGGAGACAGAAATCTGCGCGGTCTTCTTGCCGTTCTTGGTGAAGCCGTTGCGGTTGGTGATATAGATGAGCTTCGAGGCCCGCAACGCCTCGGCCACTTCCATGGCCACGCCGTCGCTGTTGACGCGGAACGTGCGCCCATCGCCATCAAAGCCGAGCGGCGGGATGACAGGAATCACGCCCTTGTCCAACAGGGTATTTAAAAATTCAATGTCGATTTTTTCGACACGCCCGGTGTAGAGCCGGTCCACGCCGCCGATGATGCCGGAAGGATGCGCGATGACCGCGTTGGTGTAGGCCGCGCGCAGGTCGTTGGAGGCCAGGCCTTCCATCACTTCGTGCGTGATCCGGTTCGCCGCCGTGAGCGCGAGCTTCAGCGTCTCCTCGTCGGTGATGCCGGTGCCGTCCGAATTGCTGATCGGGATTTTCGATTCTCGGGCGAGCTCCTCGATCTGGTGTGCCGCGCCATGCACGATGACGAGCCGGATGCTGAGCGAGCGCAGCACGGCCATGTCGAGCAGGATGTTGGGGAAATTATCGTCCGCGATGATCCCGCCATCGAGGGCGATGACAAAGGTCTTCTCCCGGAAACCGGGAATGTACGTCAGGATACCGCGCAGGTCGGAAACTTTCATGGGGAAGGCAAAACGTAGCGCGTTTGGGGGCAGGCTTCCAGCTTTCTGAGCAGGTGTTTCGCGCAACGCTCGCGACGACAGCAACGGAAGGCGGGGGAAGATTTCGCACAGAGGACGGAAGAGGGCTGAAGAGTTCAAGGGAGGGGAAATGGTTTCGCACGGAGAACACGGAGCCACGGAGGGTTTCACGCCACGACGCAACGACCGCAACGGGGAGGCAGGGAAAGATTTCGCACAGAGGGCGGAAGAGGGCTGAAGAGTTGAAGGGAGGGAAATGGTTTCGCACGGAGAACACGGAGCCACGGAGGGTTTCACGCCACGACG
>CAZZWT010000071.1:0-11984 GCA_964657775.1 uncultured Candidatus Methylacidiphilales bacterium
GGCGTTCCCAAGTGAAACTTGGGAACGAGAGAACGAGAGACTTTTTAATCCCTGCCTACCCTTTGCGGCCATTGCGCCGTGGCGTGAAACAATCGAAAAAGTCAGGGGCGGGCCGGAGGCCGACCCTCCGGGATGTTATTTTACGCCCGCGGCTCGAACGTCGATGTGGCCGCCAGTTGCTCCCAAATTTTCTTCTCCGCTTCGCTGATCATCTCCGGCACCTCGATCGTCACCGTGGCAATCAGATCGCCGCGCTTCGTCTTGTCCTTCGGCATGCCGAGGCCGGCCAGGCGCAGGCGGGCGCCCGATTGCGTGCCGGGCTTGATCGTCAGCTTGGCGGAGCCGTTCAGCGTCGGAATCTCCACCCGCTTCCCCAGCACCGCCTCCCACGGCGCCAGCGCCAGCTCGTAGTGCAGATCGGAACCCTCGACGCGGAAATCGGGATGCTTCGCCAGCCGTACGCGCAGGAACAAATCGCCCGCCGGACCGCCGTGATGGCCCGGACTGCCCTGCCCGGCAAGCCGGATTTTCTGCCCCTCGTGCACGCCGGCCGGTATCTTCACGGTATAGCTATCGGTCTTGAACGGCTTGCCGTACTGGTCCGTGCGGCGCAGCGTGATCTCGCGCGAAACCCCGCGCAGCGCCTCCTCCAGCCGCACGAGAATATCCGCCTCGGCATCCGCGCCGCGCACGGCCACATCCTCATCGGCAAAGGGCGACGAGCGGCGATAACCCCCGCCCTCCTGCTGCGCGCGCCCAGCGAAAAATTGCTCGAAGAAATCGCTGAAGCCCGTGCCACCAAATTCAAACGGCTCGCCATCGGTTTGATACGTCCGGCGCTGGAAACCACCAGGTCCGCCCCCGTACTGCGGCGGTGGCGTAAACTCGGCCCCGTGCTGCCAGTTCGCGCCGAGTTGGTCGTACTTCTTCCGCTTGCCCTCGTCGCCCAGAACCTCGTAGGCCTCGTTGATCTCCTTGAATTTCTTCTCGCCCACCTTTTTGTCCTTGGCCACATCGGGGTGGTGGACACGCGCGAGCTTGCGGAACGCTTTCTTGATTTCATCCGCCGTGGCCGTGCGCGGCACCCCGAGGATCTCGTAATAATCTTTGAACTCAACAGGCATAACGTGTGCGATCTCTCGCTAGCCACACCTTACCAGAAATTTTCCGGAGTCAATGCCAGCGCGATTAGGTCGAGTTTCACAAATAATCACGAAGCGACCAGCAGAGCATTTTCAGGTGGCCCGGACAACTCGTTGTCCGGGTGGCGAAGCGACTAGCTGAGCCACAGGAGGTCGCTGATGATAGACGATCAAAAAAGAATGTTAAGTGCGGAACAACCAGTGACCTCCTGTTCGCGTGGAATGTCTCCCCGCGAACCCGGGACAACGAGTTGTCCGGGCCACCAGAAAAAAATCACCGCCCGCGATGCGTATGATTCGGCGAGGCGCGCACGTAGCCGTGCAACCCTTCCTCCACCAACTTTTCCGCGTTGTGCTCGTCGTCCTCTTCGATCGGCTCGACGCGATGACCGCTGCTCGAAGCCTCGTCCTCGCGGGCCGCCACCGCGAATTGATCCGCCGCCACTTCGGGCTCATCGACCGGGGCGTCCAGCGCCTCCGCATCCTCCAGCGGCACGATCGGCTCGGTCTTCTTCGTGGGGGTGACTTCCTTTTTCGCCTTGGTCTTGGGAGAGGATTTTTTGCTCATGCCACAACCTAAGGCGCAACATTGACGCGCGCAAATGCGCCCATACGATGGCACTCTCCCCTGACATGAAAACGAACCTCCTCGCCCTCGCGCTTATCTTCCTCTGCACGCTCACCCCCGCGCTGGCCGACGGCCCCCTGCGCAAAATCACGGTGACGGGTGACGCCACAATCAAAATCGCGCCGGACGAAATGAACTGGTCCGTGCAGGTCAGCATCAACGACGCCACGCTGGCCAAGGCAAAGGAGCGGCACGATGCGTCGCTGACCACCGCGCTCGCTTATATCAAGGGGCTCGGTGACGCGGTGAAGGATCTGCAAACCGGTGGCATCCGCTTCGACAAAAACCTCTACCCCGGCGAGAACGCGGAGGCGAAGAAGAACCCCTTTAGCTGCTCCACTCAATTCAACTTTACGTTGACTACTTTTGATAAATATGGTGACATTGCGGATGCGCTGTCCAAGCTCGATGGCCTGCAGGTGCAGTCGGTTGAGTATGCTTCCTCGAAGGAAGAGGAGACCAAGACTGACGCGCTGAAAAAGGCGTTGGTCAACGCGCATGACAAGGCGAGCGAGCTGGCCGTCGTGGCGGGTTGCTACATCGACAAGCCGCTCGAAATCCTGGAAGGCACGCCGAATATCGGGCCCCGGCCGATGATGATGATGGCGAAAAGCTTTGGCGGCGGCACGCCCGCCGCCGTGCCGGGGCAGATTGAAATCAATGCAACCGTCACCGCAACCTATGACCTTTATTATAAGTGATATTCAAATAGACGAACCTGGCAGAGCGGGGATCGGCAGACGCTTCGTCTCACCTGATAACACTCCATCTCACTTCGTCTCACCTGGTCTCAGATGGTCTCGAGATGTCTCATATGGGGGGCGAGAACGCAGTCGGTCGCGCCTGCTCGCGCAACCGTTCCGGCGCAAGGACCTGCGCCGGCGACCTTTTCGCTCCGCGCCTGCTTACATATCCGGTAGCATCCTGCTCCCACTTCTGCTAGCCTAACCTCTTATGCCAACCGTCATCTCCGGGCCCGCCTTTGTGGTCCAGAACAACATCGACACCGACCAGATCATTCCCGCGCAATACCTGACGCTCGTCCCCACCATTCCCGAGGAGTACGAGAAACTCGGCAGCTACGCGCTGATCGGCCTGCCCGATTCGCTTTACCCCACCCGCTACGTCGAGGAAGGCACGACCAAGACCAAGTACCCGATCGTCATCGGCGGGCGCAACTTCGGCTGCGGCTCCTCCCGCGAGCACGCGCCCATCGCGCTCGGCGCCGCGGGCTGCGAGGTCGTCGTGGCGGAAAGTTTCGCGCGCATCTTCTTCCGCAACTCCATCGCGACCGGCGAGCTCTATCCCTACGAGAGCACCGTGCCGCTGAGCCAGGAAATCAAGACCGGCGACCACGTGGAAGTCGACTTCGATAAGGACGAGCTCCGCGCCAACGGCAAGACTTACAAATTGAAGCCGCTGGGCGAAGTGAAGCCGGTCATCGACGCCGGCGGCATCTTCAACTTCGCGCGCCAGAGCGGGCTGATTCCCCAGCGCGCCGAAGAGACGGTGCCGTAATCCCCCGCGTTCTTTCGTTCCCAAATAAAATTGCGGAACCGGAGGAATTCCACGTCGCGTCACGCCGGCAACAAAACCGGCAATCGCATCTTTTTTCCTGCCAATGAGTTCTAGTCAAAACTCTGAATATTTGTAGAGTCTGTCCCAATGAAAACCGCAGTTGTTACCGGAGGGGCCGGATTTCTCGGCAGTCACTTGACCGACCGTTTGCTGGCGGAGGGCTATCGCGTCGTCGGCATCGATAATTTTATCACCGGCAATGCCGCGAATCTGGATCACCTTAAGACTAACCCAAATTACGCTTTCCAGGAAAACAACGTCAGCGAACACTTTGAGGTCGCCGGCGATGTCGATTTCATTTTCCACTTCGCTTCCCCGGCCAGCCCGATCGATTACCTCGAGCTGCCAATCCAAACGCTCAAGGTCGGCTCGCTCGGCACGCACAACGCGCTAGGCCTGGCCAAGGCGAAGGGCGCCGGCTTGCTGCTCGCCTCGACTTCGGAATGTTACGGCGATCCTCTTGTCCATCCGCAGACCGAGGAATATTGGGGCAACGTGAATCCGATCGGGCCGCGCGGCGTTTATGACGAAGCCAAGCGCTTCGCCGAGGCGATCACGATGGCCTATCATCGCTACCACAAGCTCGACACGAAGATCGTCCGCATCTTCAACACATACGGCCCGCGCATGCGCCTGAAGGATGGCCGCGTGGTGCCTGCCTTCATCGGCCAGGCGTTGAAGGGCGAGCCGATCACCATCTTCGGCAACGGATCGCAGACGCGCAGCTTCTGTTACGTGTCGGATTTGATCGACGGCATTTTCAAGCTTTCGCAGGGCGATTTCCATGAGCCGGTCAACATCGGCAACCCGCTGGAGTTGACGATCAAGGAATTTGGCGAGCGGATCGTCCGCCTCGTCGGTTCCAAGAGCACGCTGATCTACCAGCCCCTGCCGACCGACGATCCCAAGCAGCGCCGCCCGGACATCACCCGCGCACGCCAGCGCCTCGGCTGGGAGCCGAAAGTCGAGCTCGAGGATGGCCTGAAGCAGACGATCGAGTACTTCAAGAGCCGGGTTTGATCGAAGTAAGAAGTTAGAAGGCAGAAGGTAGAAGTTGAAAACCAACTGCCTTTACCTCTCACCTCTTCCTTCTAACTTTTCTTCATGCCCCGTCGCGTCGTCATCGGAGTCGGCATCGCCTCCTACCCGCTCCATGCGGCGGGCAATACGTGGGCCTTCCTGCAATGGGTGCTCGGCTTTCGCGCCGCGGGGTGGGACGTCTGGATGGTCGAAGATGTGCCGGCGGCCAAGTGCATCGATGCCAACAGCGCGAAGTGCGAACCGGCCCTCAGCGCGAATCTCACCCATTGGAATAATACCATCGCCGAATTTGGCCTGAAGGACCGCGCCACACTTTTCTTCAGTGGCGAATCGGCGGAACTCGCGAGCGTCACCAGCTTCGCCCGCGACGCCGAGCTCTTTTTCAACATTTCTGGACACTTCAAACAGCGCGACGTTTTCACCGCGCCGAAGGAACGCGTCTATCTCGATCTCGATCCGGCGTTCACCCAGATCTGGGCCGAGGTTTACCAGAGCGACATGCACTTCGACGGCCACGATACCTTTTGCTCCATCGGCCGGCATCTCGGCAAAAAGGATTGTTACTCACCGCTCGCCGGGAAAACGTGGCTGCCCGTCGGCGTCCCGGTCATGCTCGACTACTTTACCAATCCCGCGCTCGAACAACCGGGCGAGATGTGGACGACGTTCACCCACTGGTACGGCTACCCGCAGGTGGAATGGAACGGCCACTGGTACGGCAACAAGTCGGAGGAATTCGCCAAGCTCGTCGATCTGCCCCGCAAGACGAAGGAGAAGCTCGAGATCGCAACCGATCTGGTCGATGGCGACGAGACCAAGGACAAGTTCAGCGCGGCTGGCTGGAGCCTCATCGACGCCAAGCCGCTCAACACGCCGTGGCAACGCTACCGCGAATATGTCGCGCAAAGCCGGGGCGAGTTCTGCGTGGCCAAGCAAGGCTATGTCGAATCCCGCTGCGGCTGGTTTAGCGATCGCAGCGCGACTTATCTTGCGCTCGGCCGCCCCGTTGTTTTACAGGAAACCGGCTGGACCGATTTCTATCCGTCGGGCGAAGGACTACTCGCCTTCCACGACGAGGAAAGCGCCCGCGTGGCGTTGGAGACCGTCGCGAAAAATCCGGTCAAGCACGCCCGCGCCGCCCGCGCCCTTGCGGAAAAATATTGTTCCGCACCCGTGGTCGTGAATCAATTCCTGGAAACCATCGGTCGCACGGCCTGATTGATTTCCCGCCCGCAGCCTTCTGCCCGGCGTGCAGGCGATCATTTCCGAAATTCCTGCCAGTACGCCGCCCAGGCCTCAAGCGATCCGGCCCCGTCCTGGCTTTCCGCCCTTTTGTGGAAACGGGCCTGCCCCCAATATTTCATATATCGTGCGAGATTGCGTGGCCGCCAAAGCGGATTGGGCGGGCGCGACGCGGAGGGAAACCGCTTGTTGAACAGCCACCATATTTGATGAGAAAGCGAGGGAAGAGGCCTTCTCCAGGGTTTCATGCCCGTACAATAATGAAGATTAACCTCGCCCGGCTTAGGTCTGACCGCCTCCGTATCATAGAGGGTGAACATCCTATTCCAGGCAAGCGGAAGGTAGTCGATATCATCCTTCAGCAGCCAATTGATTGCCGTTTGATCATGATAGTTGAAATGGGACGATTCTTTCTCCAAAACGGGTAAGAGATTCTCCGCTATTTTATCTCGCCGCCACTTCTCCAGATTGAAGAGCAAAAATCCGGCGTTAATATAGATATAGTTCGTCATATCTATATTCTTCTCCGGCCAGGGGCAATCGTGCTTCCAACTTAATCCCTGATCCGGCGAACCGTAAACCGCTTTACCGGAGTTGAGGCAGGACAAAATCCCCGACACTGGCTTGCTGACTAGAAAATCGGAATCGATATAGACGATATAAGGATCGGGAATCAGTTTTGGCAGGAAGAACCGCGCGTAGGTCGTCGCCGTTATTTCCCGGCTGATAAAGAATTTCGCCAGGTCGGATGGACTCAACCTATGCCGGGTCAGCCCGGTGCGCGGATTGAGTTTGTTGACCGTGGAGGCGAGCGACTGCCATTGCCAGTCGAATAAACCTGTATCGAGGATGTGAAAGCTAAGCCGGTTTGATTTCTCATGGACCAGCGTACTGGCCACCGTGGTCTGCAGACCATGGAAGAAATTGGCATCGGATGCCACGGCAACCGGAATAGGCTCAGACATAGGGATGGGAAGACGATGCCGGGCCGGCAAAAATCTTGGGATAGATGAAACGAAGCAGCGCACGGGGACCGACCGTGAGGATGAGCCCCGCGATCGTTTTTTGCGCACGATGGCGCCAGGTCAGGCCTGCTTCGGTCCACAGCTCTCCGAGCAAAGAACGGAAGAGCGCCGCTCCCTTTCCGATTTCGTAGCCGCCCGGGGCGGAGCGATAAAGCAGCAAATCCGTCAGAGAGGAAGACTTCATCGTGAAGGAAGGAGCGGGCTTGCCAAACTCGGCCGCTCTCTGCTTGATCAGTTCAAGCCGCTGCCTCATGTAACGGGTATGCTTTTCGAGTTTGTCGCGCGTCAGCAGCCGACGCCCCAGCGGGAGACCAAAACTATTGGTTCCATGCAAGCGATAGTAGGCCACAGATTCCTCCATGGCCTCCACCCGGCCGAAAAAAGGACTGCTGACGACAAGATATGCGTCCGCACAAAGGGGCCACTCCGCTTCCGGCACGGGCATGATCTTGTTGAGTAATCTGCGACTGTAAGCCAGCCCCACCGTGGGCGGACAATTATAATAGCCATGGCGCAGAAGGCGGGGAACCACCTCGTCGCCAGCGTCAATGACATTGCTATAGAACAAGGCATAACCGGTGATTTCGCCGGCCGCGTTGATGAGGAAAGGGCGATGATGGACAATATCGGTCTCGTCTTTCCAATGCGTAGCCAGGGTTTCTGCCGCAGCGGGAGAAAGATAGTCGTCGGCATCGAGAAAGAGCACAATGTCTCCCGTCGAGCATGCAAACCCCGCATTGAGCGCGGAGCCCTGGCCGCCATTCTTCTTCAGAACGGCACGGATTTTCTCACCATAGGAGCGGATGATGTCGGGCGATTCATCCGTCGATCCATCGTCGACCACGACGACTTCGACCTTCGGATAAGTTTGAGCCAAGGCGCTGTCGATGGCGTGGCTAAGAAAACGGGCGTAATTGTAGCTGTTGACAATAATACTAACGGCTCGGTTCATTTATTTAGTTCGCCCGGTCTTGCAAGGCCCCGCTGGACCACGGAGCCCCTGCCCCAGCCGTCAAGTCGCGTCTCCGGCTATAAATTTGCCCGCACCGGTTGTCAAGGTTATCGAACCAAGGCATCACCGCCTCGGCGACAGCACCGTCCTTGACTTGCCCGATGATTTCCGTTGTCACGAAACGCAGACCTGAGTATGGTCTCGGTTCGCTTTCGCGCGGCGCGCGAGGGTCCGATCGGGGTCTTAGCTCAGTTGGTAGAGCGCCTCAATGGCATTGAGGAGGTCAGGGGTTCGAATCCCCTAGGCTCCACGTTCGGAACGCTTCCCGCTTTAATTCTTCGCCGACGCCAACTGAGGGCTCTCTGCCAAAATCTTTACCGCGCCCGTCTTGGCACCCACTTGAAACCGCGCGATCGGCTCCGGCGCTTCGGCGTAGAAGGAAAGGGTCCAAAGCGGTTCCTGGCCACTACGAGGCTGGCCCAGCTGAAATTCCGCGGCACGAATGCCCTTCAACTTGTTGGAAGCACGAATTTGGGCGAGGACCAAATCGGAATCGACCGTCCACTTATTTTGCGAAATGGCATGAGCCGTTGTAGCGTCCTCGGTCTTCACCGAGCTAAACGCTTCCACGGTGTCGGGGTGCTCGGACGAAGTCTTCGCCGCAACGGTCACCACACGGCAACTGCCACTCGTGCCGGCATCGTAAAATACAAATCTCCACGCATCCGGCGCCAGCGAACCTTCCGCCTTGGCGCTCGAGACGCTGAGCAGCTTCGACCGCACTTCAGGCCGCAAACGCCGCTGGGCGATCTTTAGGGCACGCAAGGCCGTCAGGGAATTTTGATTTGTCGCGGGTGCAAATCCGAAGACGCAACCAAGCGACAGAAGCGAACAATGCATCGTACTCATAGGATCATCCTTTTTAAACGGGCTAATGTGAAATATGGCGAGGTTCCGAACCTGCCGGGCTCGTGTATGAGCCCGGGAAGTCTCATTCTCGTTCGACTCCGGCTCGCACCGATGCGATTCACAAGTTTGAGGGACTTCTCTTTCACATTTCTCGTTTAGCTTTTGCCGTGCCCACGCCGATTTTGGGTCGTTAAATCGGGTGCGAATGAGAGCTAGTCGCCTCGTATGCAGGCGATTCCGCATAATATCCATTTGGATAAATTTCCCGCTAATGACTTAATTAGCCTAGACAATCGAGGCAATTTACGGACGGCATCGGGCCTTCTGCATGCAATCTGCAACGCCTTGTGAAATTCTCAGCGTTCGCTACCATTCAGAACCTTCCATGTGGATTGTCCGCCTCGCTCTACGCAAGCCTTACACCTTTACGGTGATGGCCATTCTCATCCTGATCATGGGCGTGGTCAGTTATCGCAGCATGCCGAAGGACATCTTCCCCAATATCGACATCCCCGTCGTCAGCGTCATCTGGGCCTATACCGGCCTGCCGCCGCAAGAGATAGAACGCCGCTTCGTCACCATCAGCGAGCGCGCGATGAACACCACGGTCAACGACATCGAGCACCAGGAATCGCAGTCGTACCCTGGCATCGGCGTCATCAAGGTGTTCTTTCAGCCCAACGTGAAGATCGAGCAGGCCGTCGCGCAAGTCACCGCCATCAGCCAAACGCTGCTAAAAATCTTCCCGCCCGGCGCGACGCCGCCGCTCATCGTCCAGTACAATGCCTCGTCCGTGCCGATTCTCCAACTCGCCGTCAGCAGCCAGACCCTTGGCGAAGCCGAGCTCTATGACCAAAGCCTGAACTTCATCCGCCGGCCGCTGGCGGAAGTAAAAGGCGCGGCGATTCCCCTGCCCTACGGCGGCAAACAGCGTCTGGTCTCGGTCGATCTCGACCTGAAGAAATGCCAGTCGCTCGCGATATCGCCCAGCCAAGTCAGCGACGCCATCAACGCCCAAAACGTTATCCTGCCGTCGGGCACGGTGAAGATCGGCGATCGCGAGTATAACGTCCTGCTCAACAGCAGCCCCGATCTGCTCGACCAGTTGAACAACCTCCCGATCAAGCAGGCCAACGGCGCAACCATCTTCATCCGCGACGTCGCGCAAGTCCGCGATGGCTACTCGCCGCAGGTCAATATCGTAAAGCTCAACGGCGAGAAAGCGGCGCTGCTCAGCGTGCTGAAGAATGGCGGCGCCTCCACCGTCGATGTCGTGCAGGGCGTAAAAAATCGGCTGCCGCTGGTGAAATCGCAATTGCCGCCCGAGCTGAACGTGGAGCCGCTCTTCGACCAATCGATCTTTGTCACCGACGCGCTGCGTGGCGTGGTCATCGAAGGCACCATCGCCGCCACGCTTACCGCGCTGATGATCCTCCTTTTCCTCGGCTCATGGCGCAGCACGCTCATCGTCGCCATCTCCATCCCGCTGGCGATTTGCTGCTCGCTCATCCTGCTCGCCGCACTGGGCCGCACCATCAACATCATGACGTTGGGCGGCCTTGCCCTCGCCGTCGGCATCCTCGTCGACGACGCCACAGTGACGATTGAGAACATCCATCGCCACATGAGCCGCGGCAAGCGCATGGTCAAGTCGATCCTCGACGGCGCCCACCAGATCGCCATCCCCGCGTTCGTCTCCACCCTTTGCATCTGCATCGTCTTCGTGCCGGTTTTTTTCCTCAAGGGCGTCGCCTACTATCTTTTCACGCCGCTCGCGCTTGCCGTGGTCTTTGCCATGATGGCCTCCTACTTCCTCTCGCGAACCGTCGCGCCAACCATGGCAAACTTCCTCCTCGGCGCGGAGACGCATCATCCCGAGGGTCACGTCGCGGAAAAACCCGACGGCATCCTCGCGCGCATCCACTGGCATTTCATTCGCGGCTTCGAGTGGTCGCAAGACCGCTACACGGGCCTGCTTGAGCGCGCCATGGGGGTTCCCGCGCTTGTCGTCTGTCTCGCGCTTGGCTTCGTCGTCCTGAGCCTCGCGCTTTTCATCCCCTTCCTCGGCCGCGATTTTTTCCCTGCCGTCGATGCCGGTCAATTCCGGCTCCACATCCGTGCGCCCAGCGGCACGCGCATCGAGGAAACCGAGCGCGGTTTTTCCAAGGTGGAGGCCATCATCCGCCAAGTGATCCCGCCCGATGAGATCGGCCTCGTTCTCGACAACATCGGCCTGCCCGTCGGCGGCATCAACCTCGCCTTCACCGACTCGGCCACCATCGGGCCGTTCGACGGCGAGATGCTCGTCTCGCTCCAACGCGGGCATAAGCCGACCGCCGCTTATGTGAAGACGATCCGCCATCGGCTCAAAGAGGAAATGCCCGATTATGAATTCTTCACCCAACCGGCGGACATCGTGGGGCAGATCCTCAACTTCGGCCTGCCCTCGCCCATCGACGTGCAGGTGACCGGGCCGGCGAAAAACGACAAGGCGAACTACGCCGTGGCGCTGAAACTGGTCAACCGTATCCGCAATGTGCGTGGCGCGGTCGATGTCCACATCCAGCAGGTGGTCAGCTATCCCACCTTCTTCGTCGATGTCGATCGCACACGCGCCAGCCAGCTCGGGCTCACGCAGCGCGATGTGGCGAACGACCTGCTGATCTCGCTCAGTTCCAGCAGCCAGACCGCGCCGAATTACTGGCTCAACCCCATCAATGGCGTCAATTACTCGGTCGCGGTGCAGACGCCGCAGTACAAGATCGATTCGCTCGACGCATTGAAGCAATCGCCCATCAGCGCGGGCAAGCTGCCCGAGCCGCAACTGCTCGAGAACCTTGCGCCCATTAAACGTTCCGACAGCGCCGCCGTCATTTCGCATTACGCCGTTGCCCCCGTTTATGATGTCTACGTCAACGTGCAGGGCCGCGACCTCGGCGGGGTGGCGGATGACGTGCAGAAGATCGTCGATCAATTCAAGCCCGCGCCCAAACCGGACGCAGCTCCGCCGAAGGCGCCCTCGTTTTGGTCGAAAGTCGGCTCGAACATGTTCGGCATCGGCTATTTCCTCCAAACGCCACCGCCCTCGCCGCCCGATCCCAACAGCATCCTCCCAACCGGCTCGCAAATCCTCGTCCGCGGCCAGGTCGCCAGCATGACCTCGGCCTACACCGGTCTCGGCGTGGGCATTCTTTTCGCCATTGCGCTCGTCTACTTTCTGATGGTTGTGAATTTCCAGTCCTGGCTCGATCCCTTCATTATCATCATGGCCTTGCCCGGCGCGCTAGCCGGCATTGTCCTCATGCTCTTTCTCACCAACACCCCGCTTAGTGTGCCCGCCTTGATGGGCGCGATCATGAGCATCGGCGTCGCCACCGCGAACAGCATCCTTGTGGTCAGCTTCGCCAACGAGCAGCGCCAGGGCGGCCACTCATCGTTCGACTCGGCCCTCGCCGCCGGGCGCACCC
>CAZZWT010000072.1:0-11877 GCA_964657775.1 uncultured Candidatus Methylacidiphilales bacterium
CAAGGCTTTGCCGCGAAAGCGGAAGTGGGTGACCGACCAAGCCGCGCTGATACCGAGAAGCGTGTTGAGCGGCACGACCGCGAGTGCGACAAGCAGCGTGAGCTGGATCGAGGAAATGCTGTGCGGCTCACTCAGCGCCGTCCAGTAAAGCGCGAGGCCCTTGCGCAGCGCCTCGTAGAGCACGACGCAGACCGGGAAGATCAGGAAGAAAATGACGAACGCGAAGACAATGCCAATGAAGGCATAACGCGCCAGCCAGTGATCGGTGGTCGCGCGCCTCACGCCATCCCCCTGCGCCGCGCGGCGTAGTATTGCACGAAGTTGACCGTCGCCACGATGGCGAACGACACGAGCAGCATGGCGACCCCGAGCCCGGCCGCGCCGACGTAGTCGAATTCCTCCAGCTTCATGATAATAAGCTGCGGCGTAATTTCGGTCTGGAAGGGAATCATGCTCGAGATGAAGACGATGCTGCCGTACTCACCCACGCCGCGACCGAACGCGAGCATGATGCCGGTAATGAGCGCCGGGCTGATGGCGGGGAATATCACGCGGCGAAACGTCTGCCATCGATTCGCGCCAAGGCATGCCGCCGCTTCCTCGACCTCGACGGCCAGCCCCGCCAGCACCGGTTGCAGCGTACGCACGACGAAGGGAAAGCCGATGAACGTAAGCGCGATGAGAATGCCCCACGAGGTGTAGGCAATCTTCCAGCCGAACGCGTCGTGCAGCCACTCACCGATGTAGCCACCGTTGGTGGAGAAGACCTGCGTCAGCGCGAGACCGGCGACTGAGGTGGGCATGGCAAAGGGCAGATCGACCAGCGCATCGATGACCTTGCGGCCCGGAAAACGATAACGCACCAGCGCCCACGCCGCGGTGAAGCCAAAGACGCCGTTGATCAGAGCCGCCGCGAAGGAGAGCCCGAAGCTGAGCTTGTAACTCTGCACCGCGCGGTCACTCGTGGCCACGGTGAAGACGTGGCTGGTGACGCTGGCGAACGTGGGATAATCCGCATTCGGCGTGACCACGCGCAACAACAGCGCGCTCAGCGGGATGAGCACGATGGCGCTCAGGTAGAAAATCGTAAAGCCAAGCGTGAGGTGAAACCCGGGCAGGATGCGCCGCCGCCGGTTCGGGCGCAGGGCGGGCGCCGGTTCAGGTTGCAGCGGGTCGATCTCCACGGGAGGCAACACTGCCTCCTTTTCGGGCAAAGACGATACCGCGCTCATCTTGTAAAGCTAGTTCGTCAAAAGAGGAAAGAAAGTAAAATCTATGGAGGCAATAGACAATCTGCATCCCTTCACACTTACCCAAAAGTCTCCGGTCGCTACGGTTGCCCGTAGACTTTATCGCTGTCGGTGATGGCCTTGGCTAGCGCCGCATCATCGTGCTTGGCAGCGAAACTACTTGCGGCCTTCATCAGCTCGGCGTCGTCCGGGTAATAGAAAACCGCCTTCCGCCACGCTCCGCTCGCCGCATCGAGCGAGCCGAATTGCTCCTCCGCTTGCGCGAGGTACATCCAGTGACGCCCATTACGCAGGTCGAAGCAATCGGTGCGGCGGGCAAGCGCGAGAGCTTCGGGCTGCTTGCGCTCCAACTCGATTTTGAGTAGCAACTCGGCGTCACCATTGCTCAGGCCGGACGATGGAATGCCCTGCAGGATTTTCAGCGATCCGTCGGTATCCTGCGCGGCATAGTACTTATAATAGGCACGGAACTCCGCTGTCAGCGCGCCGTCCGCTTGCGCCTCCGCCTCCTTGAAAAGCGCATCGCGATGCGCCTCCGAAAAGCTCGGCTCGGCAAAGCAACAGATGCGCGCCGCCTCCCAATACCACGGCGCGCGGTGTTCTTCTTTTGGAAGCCCAGTCAATTTGGAGAAGGCAAAATCCTCCGCACCATTGGAATTTGCTGCAATCAAATTGCGGCCAAAGAGCGTGGCGTTCGTTGGTATGCCGTTGTCATAAAAGTCGGTTTCAAAAATTCCTTGGATACGGCCCGGTGGTATGGTCGGCAAATCGGGGCGCGTCTCCGGCCGCGTCCAAACGGAGCAATTAGGCGAATAAAAAATCAGGCGCCAGCCGTCTTTCCGCAAGTAGTAGGGCCACTGAAAACAAAAATTGCTACAGACCACGAAGTCCGGCTGATAGGCGGAGAGATAGTGCGGGATCAAAGCCGGGCGCTCGTTGACGAGACCAACCTCATGGATGAAGACCTCGTCGTACTTCCCAAAACCGGTATCGGAGAATGTTTGCGTAAAGCCCTCCTGCTGCAAATAACCACCGTCTTCGCAGCGGTCGAAGAGACGACCGTCGATCTTGGCGTACTTCATCCACCCCACGGCGTCGAGCGAGAGCTCGCTACGACCCTGGCGATGCTGCCGCCATTGATTGCCGATAAAAGTTGGTAATGTCGGGTTGAAAAGGACGGCCAAGGCAATGCCAGCGAAGATCAAGACCATGAAATGGACCGCCATGCGCAGCCACGAGATCATCTGGGGCCGAACCACGGTCGACTGGGAAAAAGCGCCTCCGCTGAGAACCAGCAACGGCAGAAAAACGCCGAAGACGGGCCACGCCTTCTGCACCGACTGCGCCTGGACGTAAAAGAAAACCGTCAGCAACAGAAAGCTGTATGACATCGCGCCCCGGCGCACGATCAGCGCAACTGCGACAACCAGGATCGCGACGACCGTGACGCCGCGGAAGATGGAGGCAAGGCCGCCGCCCAGCGGCTCCATCTCGCCCACGTAAGCGCGGATCGATTCGAGCGAGCCTTGGTAAAACGGCAGGTAGAAGCGGTCCCACCCATACGGATTCACAAAGCACGCGAGCACGGTGAGCAAAAAGACGCAGAGCCAGGTACGCATTGTCGCCCAAGGGATGGCGCGGGCTGTGATGGCGTGGCGCACCGTCATCTCCGCGGCGAAAAGGCCGACCACGGCGGGTCCGACCACGAAGCCGCTGTGGGCATTGACCCACGCCACTTGCAGCAGCCCGAGTGGCCAGAACACTTTCCAATCGGTCGCATCGCGCTGGCGCAGCAGGAAAATGCCGAAGCCCGCGATGCCGAGATAAGTGAAGAGATGGGGGCGCAGCGGGAAGACGGTCTGCAGATAAAGAAACATCAGCCCGACCGCGAGGCAAAGCAGCGCCGATTCCCTCAGCGCGAGTCCCCTCGCCGCCCAAAAAAACAGGCCGACCAGCAGCGCATAGCTCAACGCCGTCAACAGGCAGGGCCCCCACCAGCCGAGCCTCCAGGCCGTGTAGAGAATCACCTGGAAGAGCGGATACTCATCCACCACGGGATGATTCAGGTTCGGATAATTGAAGACATCGTGCCGGTAGAAGCTGCCATGCTGCACCATCCAGCGGCCCTGCGCGACGTGCCAGCCAAGATCGACGTTGTCCATCATGGGACGGAAGCCCATCAGGACGACCCACGCGATCATCGCGAGGATAAAGAGCCGGTGCAGCTTCCCGTTCAGGCGATCCGCAAGGCTTTCTTTCGGCACCGGGCTATGAAACCAGTCTGACTCGCGGAGGACAAGCCTTGTGGCCAAGTTGTGCTCGGACCTTTATTTTTGTATGGAAGTTTCACAAAAAGATGGATGGCAGCCGCACCAGCGCGCCGCCGCCATCCACCCAACAACAGCAACTACCCCAAATTCGGTCCGTGCTTGGACGATTGTTTGCGCAGGGCGAAAATAACCTTCTGCAGCCGTTGGCGCAGGTTCAGTGTTTCCAGGATTTCCTGCTTGCGCGCCACGTCCTCGATAAAGCTGTAAGTCACGATGTCGGCCAGTGCATCGTAGTCCGAGATATCGTTGAGAAACTTGAGAATGCCATCGGCTTGGATGTCGCCCGAGTCGTGCATCGTGCCAATCATCTCCAGCACTTTGACCGAGAGCGCCTCAACCTCGATCGCGTCCGATTCCTCGGTGCTCAGGACTTCGATCCGGCCTACAAAGAACGGCTTTTCCTGCACGAAATTGGTGAACCGCACCCGGCTGACGCCCTGCAGGATCAGATTCGACGAACCGTCCGGTTTATCCACGCACGCCCGGATAAGGCCGACACCGGCGATGCGGTGCGGTTCCTTCTTCGGACTGGTCGTGTCATGCGGCAGGGCGACCGCGAACATGCGCTGGTTCTCCAGCGATTCCTTAAGCATCGCGCGGTAACGCGGTTCGAAAATATAGAGCGGCAGCAGCGCCTGCGGAAACAGAATCGCGTTCGGCAGCGTCATAATTCCCACTTCATCGGGCAGTTCCATATCTCACAATATAGCATCGATCATGCCGATTGCATTGGACAGGAGCGCGGGAAAACCTGTTACATCTTCGCCATGCGGTGTTGCCGACGACTTGAGCCACGGATCATGGGAGCGCTTTCCCTCATGGTTGCCGTGCTCGCGCCCCTGCGCGGCGAGACCGGGGATGTCGATAGTTCGCACGATTATCCCGGCTTTGCCCGCCCGTCCGGCTACGTCATTTCCGATTTCGACGAGGACAATCCCGCCGACTTCAGCTTCCCCGTCGCGTCGCCGTTGCCGGATGACGCGGACCATGTCGTCCCCGTGCCGGTGAAGGGACACCGCTATGTCATCCGCTACGAACTGGGCAACGGTCAACGCGGATTGAGCGTTTTCCAGACCCAGCAATATTACGAGAAGCTGGCCTCGGACGGTGGCTACACGGTGGAAAAAAGCGGCGCGGTAGGCGACGTGACGGAGACTTTTTTCAAGGCGACGGCCTCGCATACCATCTGGGTCCATCTGGCGCCGGCGGTCACGAGCAATGTTGTCACCGTGGTCGAGGGCGATGGCTCGGCGCAGCCTCCCGCGCCGCCGCGCCTGGTCGTCAATACCGCCACCCTGCCGCCCCCGCCCGTGCCGCCGCAGCCGATTCCAACCACGCCGAATCTGGCTCCGCCGCCGGAGACCTCGAGGGCACCTAGTCCCCCGCCCGCACCGGCTCCGGTGGCGACTGGTCCGGCCCCGGCGCCGACTCCCACGCCTGACCCCAGTCCCGCTCCGCTGGTTGCCTCCGGGGACCCGACGGGCGAATCGCTCTTCAGCGACTTGAGCGACAAGGGCCGCGTCGTCCTTCCCTTCGTTTTCCAGCCAGGCCGGGAGGCGCTCGACGATTCCTCCAAGCCCCTCATCGATCGCATCGTCGCCATGATGAAGGCGCATCCGGAGCTCTTTCTCCGGATCGAAGGCCACACCGATAACACCGGTTATGCCGACGACAACCTGCGGCTTTCGGCCGGTCGCGCGCTGGCCATCCAGGCCAAGCTCGTCGCGGCGGACGTCGAAAAAAAGCGGCTCGATGCGGTCGGCGTTGGTGGATTACAGCCGATCGCCAGCAATGCCACGGCGGAAGGAAGGGAAAAAAACCGCAGGATCGAGCTCGTCCTCTGGAAAAAAAGTCCGGCTTTCCATGCTCCCGCGCCGAATGGGAATAACTATTATCCCGATGGCGCGCAGTCTCCCTCGCGGGCGGGTCTGTAACGCCTCAAGGGTAGCGGGCGCAGGCCCTTGCGCGGGAGCGGTTGCGCCAGCACGTGCGACCGCTTGTGTTCACTCCGGCACCTCACGCCCTGCCAGTGATGCCTCCCAATTCCACCATCGGCGCGAACATCGCATATGCCGTCAACCCAACCAGCAAAACGAAGAGTCCGATTCCGCCGATGATCCAATAAGCGCTATAATGATTTTGCTTTCGATAAAGAACAAGGCCGACGATGGGCCACGCCAAGGCCGCCAGCGCGAAAAGCAAATGATGCGCGATGAGAATTTGCGTGATCAAGGGAAGCGGCCTGCCGGGGAGTGCGTCCTCAAATATTTCCGCAAACTTTGGGACGATAAACACCCAAACGACGCATGCGATGGCGCAGGTGCCCGCCAGCACGAATAGACCCGCGAAATCTCCAATCCACCAGAACTCGCCGCGCCTAATTCTCCGCCGTTCAACGAGGGACTCGGTCATGCGGCAAGCGTGGCGCGCCGCACTGCCAACACCAGCCCCATCCCATCTTACCTTCTCTCCTCTGCAGTCCTCTGTGCAAAACTATCTTCTTCAACTCTTCCCCACCAAATCCGGCAGCGGGAAAAACTTCTCCCACGCTTCGATTGTCCCTTCCGCCACTTCTCCGGTGGAGATGTGACCGCCCTGCGCGAGGATCTTCGCCTTCACATCCTCCACGGCATTGGCGGGGCAGGCGAGGTGGTGCGCGTAACGTTTTTCGAGCATCGGCAGATCGTTGAGGTGATCGCCCACGGCCATGATCTGCAGCGGCAGCACGCCGATGCTGTTACCGATCGCCTCCAGGCATGCGCCCTTGTGGTAAAACTTGTGACTGAAGCGGAAGTAAATCGAGTTACGCACCGGCACGAGCAGCGGCCAATCCTTGAGCAGCGGCGCGATGAAGGCGGTAATCTCATCGGCCTCCTCCTCGCAACTGGCGATGATGGCGAGGGGCGAACCGGTGTCCTCCACCAGCCGCGCCTTGGTGTGCTTGAGGATGTAATCCTCCACCAGTTTCCAGAACGGCTGGACTGATTGGAAGAGCTGGGTATGGAGCGTTTCGCACTTCCGGTTCCACTCGAACCAGCCGATGCCTCGCCGATCGCGCACGAGCCAAATTTCGCGCTCCACGGCGACGACCCAGTCGGGCCAGATCGGCGCGCGGCGGCGGATCAGTTCGTCATGCAGGCTCTCGAACGTGCGGCCCGTGTTGATGACCCAATACAGCGGAGCGCGCTGGCGCCAGGCGGCAAGCCGCTCGAAAAACGCGGGGGAAATCGGCCGACCGTCGCCCTCGGCGATAGTGCCGTCGAAGTCGGTGCAAAGCAGCCGCAGGCTGGTGGTGATCAGCGCGGTCTTCTTGTTGACGCTCATGACTGGGCCGCCCCCGGCTTGAGGAGATCCGGCTTGGGCTCCTCCGTTTTGGGATCGGCGGGTTTGACCTCCACCTTGACCAGCTTCGGCGCGCCACGGCGGCAATTCCACACCACGCCATAGATCAACGCCAGTAAAGCCGTGACGAGGTAAGGCGGGAACATTGCGGGAATCGGCAGCGTGCACCAGAGAATAGCGCCCGCCACGGCAAGCACAGCGCCGCTGATGAGAAAGAGGCGGGCAATGAAAACGCGGTCGGGCATCGTATGAACCTAGTTTTCACCGCGAAAATAACAACCCCGTAACCGCAAAAGTTTTCCAGGACTGATTTCGCACCGAAGACCGGGAAGACTTGGAAAGCTAAGATTCTGCCCAGGCTTTTCAGCCCTTTGCCTTTTCTTTTCCGTCCTCCGTGCGAACTTTGCCCTTCATGTTTTCGTCTTTGCATTTCACCCCGTGGGGTTGGCTGGCGGTCATCGGCGGCGCGTTCGGCATTGGGCTGAACAAGGGCGGCCTCACCGGGCTGGGCATTTTGCCGGTGCTGCTCTTCGCCGTGGTCTTTCATGCGCGGGAATCGACCGGCTTCGTCCTGCCGCTGCTCATCGTCGGCGATATCTGCGCAATCGTGATCTACCGGCGCGTCGTCATCTGGAAGATATTCTGGGCGCTCCTGCCGCCCGCGCTGGCCGGCATCGTCATCGGCTATTTACTCATGGGCCGGATATCCGAGGCCGCGTTCGGGCCGCTTATCGGCTGGATCATCATCGCGCTGATCGCGGTGCAGTTCCTCCGCAGCGCGTTGGGCGAGACGATCGACCACATCTTTGAGTCGCGCGGCTTCGGCCTCGTCATGGGCGTGCTGGCCGGCATCACCACCATGCTGGCCAACGCCGCCGGACCGGTCGCGAATCTCTATTTTCTCTCCGTGCGCCTGCCGAAGTGGAACCTCATCGGCACCTCGGCGTGGCTCTTTTTCGTGATCAACTTATCGAAGGTGCCGTTCAGCGCGCAACTGGGCCTGACCAATGCCTATTCGCTGACACTGGCCATCGCGCTCGCGCCGCTGGTGGTGCTCGGTTTTGCCTTGGGCAAGTACATCGCCGGCGCGCTGCCGCAGAAAATCTTCGAGCGGTTTTTGCTGGCCTGCACAGCCGTTGGGGCGCTGCGACTAGTCTGGTAGCCTGCGACCTCGACGGCGGGCGCAGACCGCCGCAACTACGGCCGACCGCAGGTCCAAACGCTGACGCACTCCACCTGCGCGGTCCTCGGAAACAAATCAATCGGCTGTACCGAGACCAACTGGTAGGTCTTCGACAACATGCGCGCATCCCGGGCCAGCGTGGCCGGGTCGCACGACACATAGGCCAGGTGCGCCACGGGATCGCAGCAGAGCGCCTCGGCCAACCGGATCGGCAGGCCTTCCCGCGGCGGATCGACCAGCACGCTCGTGGTCGGGCCGGTCGCCTCGGTCAAGGCGCGCAATTCCTCCGGCAACACGAACGCGGCATCGGCATCCTGCCACTCGACATTCGCCAGCCCGAGCCGGTGGGCATCGCGCAGCGTGCGCGCGTCATTATCCACCGCCAGCACGCGCTCAAAACGGCCCGCGACGACCTCCGTAAAAAAGCCGCCACCGCAATAGCCCTCCAGCAACAGCGCGCCCCGCTCCGGCAACGCCTGGGCGATCAGGCCGCGCAAGGTCTCGCGCAAATCGTGGTTGGCCTGGAAAAACCCGCTCGGCGGCACGGTCGCATCGCGTAGGGAATAGTGGCCATCGTCAGGACGGTCCCCGCGCAACCGCGCCAGTTGCGTGTTTACCTCAGGCCGCGCCAGCAGACACTCGCGCACATCCACCAGCTCGCGTCCGTTCACGCCGCGAAAACCGACGCGCCCACCTTCCGCATGCACCGTGATCCGGTTCCGATAGCCATACGCCGAGGGACTCGCAATAATCGGCAGGATCGGCGCATCCGGCAGCTTACCGACGCGAGCAAAAGCCTCCCGCACCTGGTTCTCCTTGAGCCGGAGCTCCTCCGCATACGTCACATGCTGGTACTGGCACCCCCCGCACTTTCCATAATACGGACAGGGCGGATTTTCACGTCCCGCGCCCGGCGTCAGCAGCTCCACGATTTCCGCGCGGGCATGATGCGCCTTCTTCTCAATTAGCCGCGCGCGCACCCGGTCGCCTTCCGCCGCGAAAGGCACGAAGACGACAAAGCCTTCGGCCAATCGCGCCAGCCCATCTCCGCCAAAGACCACTTTCTCAATCGTAACCTCAATCACGTCGCCGCGCGACGGCAACGGCGTGGAACCGGAGGGAGTGGGTATGTTCAAAATCGTGAAAGTCGTATGGGCAAAAAGAAACCGCCGCAGAATGTGCGGCGGTTGTCTTGGTGTCGCCATTCTGCGGCGACTGAATCAAAAGGCTCAGTACCAGTTGTTCAGATCAGCCGGGGGATAGTCATTGACCACCATGGAATCATACGGCGGCAACTTCTGGCTGCGGTACGAGTGGAAATTCTGCGTCGGGAACGGTGAGGTCAGTACCTCAAACACACCCATACCGATGTCTTGAATCATGCGGGACGTGCCCTGCACAACAAAGCCCTTTGTAAAAGCGACCGTGGTACCTTCGGTATCGATCATGCCGAACTGGGAATCGAGCAACTCGGAAGGCGACACCGCGATGTTCGCCAGGCCGCGGCCCAGCTTGTCATAAAACGTGTCTCGCACCGGCATGGAAATGTCCGCATGAGTCGTGATCTGAGGCACAAACAAAAGGATCGCGAGGGCGAGGATTCGTTTCATGCATTCAAAATAACGCTAAAAGTGTAAAAAGGGCAAGCGGGAATATTGGAAGATTTGGAAATTCGTTGGCCCTATGTCAAAGCCGTCCGCAGCGAAGCTTGCTCCTCTTTGCGTCGCAGGGCAGATTAATCAAATGAAGGTCAAAAGCTTGGAGGCTATTTTCCGCGCCCTTCAGGAAGGGGATGCGCGCTATCTGGTGGTTGGCGGATTGGCTGTCATCGCCCACGGCTACGTTCGGATCACCAAGGATGTCGACTTAGTTTTGGATCTCTCCACGGAATCCTTACGCCGTACGCTTTCGGTTTTCGAATCGCTGGGTTATCGCCCCATAATTCCCGTTCCGCTGTTTGATTTTGCGAATCCTGAGCTTCGCCATGACTGGATCGAGAACCGGAACATGAAGGTTTTCAATCTCGTCAGCGACCGCTATCCCGATGTGGTCATCGATATCTTCCCGGAGGAACCGTTTTCCTTCGATGCCGAATTTGAACGTGGTGTATGGAAAGAAATTGCTCCTGATATTCGCGCACGCGTTGTAGCGGTACCGGCCTTGATCTCATTGAAAACCGAAGCCAACCGTCCTCGCGATCTTGACGATATCGACAAGTTGGAGAAACTTTATCCGTCTCCATGAAAGTCAACGAACCCTCCGAACCTTGGCCTTGTGATTGGGCGGGAGCCGAGTTGGCTCAACTCCGCCGTGACGCAGCGTGTTCCTTTCGCGAGAATCTGATATGGCTCGAAGAGATGACGGAGTTCGCCGACCGTTTCTCCAAAGCGCCCTGGCATAAAGAAGGCATCAAGCCGTCGCAAAACGATTAGACGTTCGGCAACGCCAAAGGCGTTGTGATCGTCAAGCGAAGGGTTGGCGCAGCAGCGCCTACCCTGGTAACGCCTGCGATCGGGCTCAACCTTGAAAAGGTTGAATCAAGCCCAGCCAGAACACGAATTTTCAAAGAACGGTCACGGCGGTGTGGGAGCGATTCAACCTCTGCGAGGTTGGCTTTTCTCGAGGAGGATTCCCAAGGTAGGCGCTGCGCGCCAACCCTTCGCTCTAATCTTGCAACGCCTTTGGCGTTGCAGAGCCACCCGTCGCGTTCCCAATCCCCTCGTTCCCAAACTCCATTGGGGAACGCGATTTCTGAGGCAACTCCATTGCCGATCTGAGGCACCGACTGGGCAATGGAATTGCGCGGACAAGTGCGTTCCCAAATGGAGTTTGGGAACGAGGGAAAGAACGATTACCGGCGCACGAAGTGCAAGGACCTCAAACTGTAGCGGCGGTCTACGACCGTCGCCGAAATTGCCTTCCCCGTCGGCAACGCCAAAGGCGTTGTGATCTTAAAGCGAAGGGTTGGCGCAGCAGCGCCTACCCTGGTAACGCCTGCGATCGGGCTCAACCTTGAAAAGGTTGAATCAAGATTAGCCTGAACACAAATTTTCAAAGAACGATCATGGCGGTGCGGGAGCGATTCAACCTCTGCGAGGTTGGCATTTCTCGAGGAGGATTCCCAGGGTAGGCGCTGCGCGCCAACCCTTCGCTCTAATCTGGCAACGCCTTTGGCGTTGCAGAGCCACCCTTCACGTTCCCAATCCCCTCGTTCCCAAACTCCATTTGGGAACGCGATTGCTGAGGCAACTCCGTTGCCGATCTTAGGCACCGACTGAGCAATGGAATTGCGCCGACGAGTGCGTTCCCAAATGGAGTTTGGGAACGAGGGGAACTTGATCAATCTGCGTTCAGTCCCTTTGTGTTTTTATAGTCTTGGAACCACTTACTCAAATACGCTCGAGACTTTTCTACTGAATCTCGATTGTGCAGGCGCCCAATATACCTGCCCGAGTATTTCTGGAGGAAATAGTATCCGTCATCGGTAATATCCGAGTTCATCAACTTGGTATCAGAAGTCATTTCGTCCCGCGAATGAACCACGGTGGTAACCGTCAGGTGATTGACCTGTAAAAATTCAATTAGAACCCAAAATTGGTCCACAACAGCGTCTTGGGGTATATCATCGAATCCAGCATCGGTGTGGCGTTTAACATTTTCCAAATCCCACATAACCCATCGAACCGTGAACTCGTTCGTCGGTCTCAAGAATTTCTTCTTCGCCATTACTACTCTCCTCCCCGCCCGAATAAATCGAGCTCCCGCAAAACCT